>NZ_RZTO01000235.1:0-7825 GCF_003997225.1 Mesorhizobium sp. M2C.T.Ca.TU.002.02.1.1 | reverse complement strand
GCCAGACCTTCGGTTTCTGCCCCCTGGCGGCTTTGCCTTCACCGACCTCCTCGATGGTCAGGCCGGACTTCACCGATTTCGGTTCCTCCTCGAGAATATCCTCGCCCGGCCGGGCGGCGGCATCGTCGGACTTGATCAGCAGCCAGTTGTCGCGCTTCTCGCCGGAGCGGGGTTTCAGCCTGACCAGATGCCAGCGCCCATGCAGCTTGTAGCCCTGGAGCTCGAAGCCGATATGGCCCTTCTTCATGCCTTCGGCGGGATCGCCTTCCGGAATCCATTTGCCGTCGTCCCAGACGATGACCGAGCCGCCGCCATACTCGCCCTTCGGAATGGTGCCTTCGAAGGAGGCATAGTCGATCGGATGATCCTCGACATGCACGGCCAGCCGCTTCTCATGCGGATCGAGGCTCGGGCCCCGCGTCACCGCCCAGCTCCACAGGACGCCGTCATGCTCAAGGCGGAAATCATAGTGAAGCCGCGTGGCGGCATGCTTCTGAACGACGAAGATGCCGCCGCCGTGCTTTTGCTTGCCGACCTTGCCGGCCGGCTCGGCGGTTTTCCGGAAATCGCGCTTGGCGTGATATTGCTCGAGGCCGGCCATGCCGCCGCTCTCCTATGCGGATTTGCGCTTCGGCGCGGATGCCTTGGCCTTCGGCCGCCGCGCCGGCGTCTTTGACGAAGATTTGCCGGCTTTGCCGCCGCCTTCCGCGTTGAGGCTCTTCTTCAGCGCGTCAAACAGATTGACAACATTGGACGGTTTCGGCGGCGCCTTGGCCTTGGGCACCTTCTTGCCGGCCT
The DNA here is from genome assembly GCF_003997225.1 of Mesorhizobium sp. M2C.T.Ca.TU.002.02.1.1. NCBI lineage: Bacteria > Pseudomonadati > Pseudomonadota > Alphaproteobacteria > Hyphomicrobiales > Phyllobacteriaceae > Mesorhizobium > Mesorhizobium sp. M2C.T.Ca.TU.002.02.1.1. The sequence goes on along the minus strand of NZ_RZTO01000235.1, from coordinate 7,027 downwards.
TCTTGGCGCGGATCAGCTCAAGCAGCGCATCCTCGTAGCGGTCGTCGAATTTCGAGGGATCGAACTTCGTCTTCTTGCCGTCGATGATGTGCTGGGCGAGGTCGATCATCTCCTTGTCGGTCTTCGCCGCCGCGATGTCCTCGAAAACCGTTGCCGGCCGGCGCACCGTGTCGTCATAGCGCAAGGTAGTCAGCACCATGCCCTTGCCGAGCGGCTCGATCACCACCGGGCGCTCGCGCTGATAAAGCACGATGCGCGCCAGCCCCGCCATCTTCCTGGCGGCCATGGCGTCGCGGATGACGGCGAAGGCCTCTTCGGAGACCTCGTCGGCCGGCGAGACGTAATAGGGCGTGTCGAGGTAGATCTGCTCGATCGAGGATTTCTCGACGAAGCCGTCGAGGCTCAGCGTGTGCGAGGACTCGATCTCGACCGCCTCGATCTCGTCTTCCTCGATATGGACGAACTCGCCGTCGCTCACCTCGTAACCCTTGATCTCATCGCCTTCCTCGAGCGGCTTGCCTGTCCCGGCATCGACATAGATGCGCCTGACGGTGTTGCCGGTCTTGCGGTTGAGGATGCGGAACGAGACTTTCTCGGCATGGGTGACGACGTTGGTCAGCTCGATGGCGCAGGTGACCAGCGACAGTTTGAGATAGCCCTTCCAGGCCGGGCGTGGTGCCATGGCGAACTCCTGGCCAAATTTCCTGTGCGGCGCGATGCTACCGCAACGGCCAGGGGTTCGCTTGGGTTCCGGGAGGGCCGGCACGTGCCCCGTTATTCGGCCGCCTGAAGGTTGACCTTGCTTTCGGCGATCTCGGTGAGCTTGCGGTCGGTCGCCTCTTCTTCCTTGAGGTTCCTGGCCAGCACGTTGGCGCAGTCGCTGCGACCGAGCTGCCTGGCCCAGGCGATCAGCGTGCCGTAGCGCGTTATCTCATAATGCTCGACGGCCTGCGCGGAGGCGATCAGCGCCGCATCGAGGACTTCCTTGTCGTCGACATCGCCGCTGACTTCGTCGGCCTCCGCCAGGATGCCGTCGATGGCCGGACAGTTGACCGTCTTGGCCTTGACGCCGTGCAGCTCGAACACTTGCTCGACCCGCTCGATGTGGCCCTTGGTCTGCGTGAGATGCTTCTCGAAGCCGGCTTTCAATTGCGGATCGGTCGCCTTGTCGATCATCTTCGGCAGCGATTTCTCGATCTGCTTTTCGGCATAATAGATGTCGCGCAGGGTGTGGATGAAGAGATCGTCCAGCGTCTTGATGTCTTTCGAAAAGAAGCCCATGGCGGTTTGCCTTTCCATATTTCGCGTTGTCGGGAAGTTGCGCGGCGGACGGCCGTCAACACGGCCGGGCTGCCCCCGGCCTTACGGGTCAACGTTGCCTTCTGCGACAGGTTCCTGTCCGTCCGGCCGCGCGAAAGGAAATTTCCTGCCATTGGGTGAAGGTGAAACAGAAGCGCGGCCAAGCGACATCCGAACGAAACATATGTGATGCAAAAGTCACACGAGCCGGAAACGCGACGAAAGGCACCGAAAGACCGCGAATCAGCCGCAATCCGGCCACGATGCAGCGAGTTTCGGACCAGAAATTAACATCACGTTCACCGACTATTCACGCCTCGACGCTATGCTCTCGAACAATTCGGACGGGACATCCGAAAGCGGGACAGGGACCAAGTAAATGCACTTCTGGAATCACATCGCCGGCTACGCCGCCGCCATTCGCGAATTCGTCGCGCCGACCTATCGGCCGGAGCGCTATTACATGCGCGGCCCAGGCCCGGCCTGCGCGCGCCGCGGCAATTCGCTCGGCGTCAGCGCCAACTGACATGACCCGCGAACGCGCCCACCACAGCCGCATCTGCCGGCCGGCCGCCGACCAGCGCGCCACCACCTATCGCGCCGAGCGCCTGACGCTTGCCGCCAACTGGCGTGCGACAACGCCGCGACTTTGACGACGCCGCCCGCTGGCTTAGTGTCTCCCTAGTTTGACGCAATTCCGGACGGAAAACCGCTCACACTGGAATTGCTTTAGGGGCACAAGCAGCCGGGGCCGCGATGACCGACCTGCCCGAAAGTCCTGATTTCCCGCGCCAGGCCTATAACGCCCGCCAGCCGTTGATCGTCTTCGACGGCGTCTGCGTGTTCTGCTCGGGCTTCGTCCAGCTCATCCTCAGGCTCGACCGGGAAAAGCGCTTCCGCTTCGCCATGGCGCAGTCGCCGCTGGGTGAGGCGCTGTTTCGCCGGCATAGCCTGCCGACCGACGATTACGACAGCAACCTCGCCATCATCGACGGCGCGGCCTTCACAAAGCTCGACAGTTTCGTCGCCGTCATGGCCGCGCTCGGCTGGCCATGGCGCGCGGCGAAGGCACTGCTCATCCTGCCCCGGCCGCTGCGCGACTGGCTCTACGACCGCGTCGCCAAGAACCGCTACGCGCTGTTCGGCCGCAAGGACAGTTGCGAGATTCCATCGGCTGAGTTGCGGGAGCGGCTGATCGGCTGAGGGCGATTTCGGCAAGACCAGCTGGGGGTAAGGCATGAAGCTTCTCATCGTCGGCGGCTACGGCACCTTCGGCGGACGCATCGTCCAGCTCCTGGAGAACGAACCGCGCCTCGAGCTCATCATCGCCGGCCGGTCGCTCGCCAAGGCCGAGGCCTGCTGCAAGGAGCGGGGCACGACCAAGGCCAGGCTCATGCCGGCGACGTTCGACCGCGACGGCGATCTCGGCGCGCAGCTCGCCGCCTTGCTGCCCGACATCGTTGTCGACGCCAGCGGTCCGTTCCAGGCCTATGGCGAGGGACGCTACCGGCTGATCGAGGCCTGTATCGACGCGCGCATCCACTATCTCGACCTTGCCGACGGCTCGGACTTCGTCGCCGGCATTGCCGGCTTCGATGCCGCGGCCAAGGCGGCCGGCGTGATGGCGCTCTCCGGCGTGTCGAGCTTTCCGGTGCTGACGGCGGCGGTAGTGCGGCGTCTTTCGGCCGGCATGGCGCGCGTCGGCACGATCCGTGGCGGCGTCGCGCCGTCGCCCTTCGCCGGTGTCGGCGAAAACGTCATCCGCGCCATCGCGGGCTATGCCGGCCGGCCGGCGCGGCTGATGCGCGGCGGCAGACCGGCCAAGGGTTATCCGCTCACCGAGCAGATGCGCTATACGATCGCGCCGCCCGGGCGCGTGCCGGTGCGGAGCACGCTGTTCTCGCTGGTCGATGTGCCGGACCTGCGCGCGCTGCAGGCGCTGTGGCCGGAAGCGAGCACGATCTGGATGGGCGCCGGGCCGGTGCCCGAGGTACTGCACCGGGCGCTGATCGGCCTGGCCTGGCTGGTGCGTACCGGCCTCATCCGCTCGCTGTCGCCGCTGGCGCCGCTGATGCATTGGGCGACCAATCGGCTGTCATGGGGCGAGCATCGCGGCGGCATGTTCGTCGCGGTCGAGGGCACGGACGAGGCCGGCAGACCGATCAGGCGGTCCTGGCACCTTTTGGCCGAAGGCGATGACGGGCCGCTGATCCCGTCCATGGCGGTCGAGGCGATCATCCGCAAGGCGCTCGACGGCCGCATGCCCGCACCAGGCGCGCGGGCGGCGACGCGCGATGTCGAGCTGGAGGATTATGAAGCGCTGTTCGCCGGAAAGACGATCCACACCGGCTTCAGGGACGACACCGGCGAGCGGAAGGCGCTCTATCCCGATCTGCTCGGCGATGCGTGGCAAAGCCTTCCGGCCGAAATCCGCGCCATGCATGAGGGAGCGGCAATGGCGGACGGACGCGCCAGCGTCGAACGCGGCAGCGGCCTGCTTAGCCGGCTTGCGGCGCGCATGGCCGGCTTCCCGCCTGGCGCGGCCGATGTCCCCGTCAAGGTGCGCTTCGTTGCCGACGGGCAAGGCGAGACCTGGATCCGCACATTCGGCGCGCACAGCTTCTCGAGCCGGCAGTTCGCCGGAAGCGGCCGATCGGAGCGGCTGCTTTGCGAGTGCTTCGGCCCGCTCACCTTCGCCATGGCGCTGGTCGTCGACGGCAACCGGCTTCGGCTCGTGCTGCGCCGCTGGAGCCTTCTCGGCCTGCCATTGCCGATGTGGCTTTGCCCGCGCTCGAACGCCTGCGAAACCGTCGAGGACGGCCGCTTCCGCTTCCATGTCGAGATATCACACCCGGCGGCCGGGCTGATCGTGCGCTACCGCGGCTGGCTCGTGCCGGCGCAGGGTTCGAGCACGGTGGGTTCGCCGGCCGTCCTGCCCAGTTCCCGGCAGCCCGAGGCCGTGCACAGCGTCCAGCCTTGACCGGTGGCGCCGGACGCCGCGAGCACGAGGCGCGGCTGGGGTCCGATCCGCGGCGCATAGACCCACCAGCCGTCCCGCAGCACCGAGCCCTCGGGCGGCTCCATACCGGCGCCGGAGCCCTTGACCCGCGCCCGCACCACCTGCAGTCCGGCCGGCGATACTTTCCAATCCTCCTGCCAGCGCGTCCGTTCCACCGAATGCGTCCAGGACAGGGTGAAGGCGGCGGCGGCGAGCGTCACCGTCTTGCCGGCGGCGAGGACGCACAGGCTCATGCGGCGCCGGCCGTGGACAGCCGGCGGGCGCGCCAGCAGTGCCAGGCGATCCAGGCCAGCGCCAGCACCCAGCCGGTCTCGTCGGTGAGCGGCAATGCGGCCACCAGCAGCAGGCCGGCGCAGAAGGCGACGAGACGCTCCCACAAGGCCATGCGGCGGGCGAGGAAGCCGACGGCGGCGGCGCCCCACAGCACGATGCCCATGCAGGCCTTGACGACGATATAGGCGACCTCGACGGGATAGCCGAACGAGGCGGCGATCGGGCCGGCGTCCTGCAGCATCAGGGCCGGCGTGTAGACGGCCATGAACGGCACGACGAAGCCGGCGATGGCGAGCTTGGTCGCCTGGATGCCGATCTTCAATCCGCTTTCCTTCGCCATGGGCGCGGCGGCGAAGGCGGCGAGCGCCACCGGCGGGGTCAGGTCCGCCATGATGCCGAAATAGAAGACGAACATGTGGCTGACCACCAGCGGCACGCCGAGCGACAGCAGCGCCGGGCCGGCCAGCGAGGAGGTGATGATGTAGTTGGGGATGGTCGGGATGCCCATGCCGAGAACCAGGCAGGTGAGCATGGTCAGCACCAGCGACAGGAACAAATTGTTCTCGCCGATGGAGATGATCCAGCCGATGAAGGTGGAGGCGATGCCGGTGAGCGTCAGCGTGCCGATGACGATGCCGACGATGGCGCAGGCGATGCCGACGGGGAGCGCGTTCTTCGCCCCTTCGGCAAGCGAGTCGACACAGATGCGCAGCGTCTCGCGCCCGCCCTTGAAGGCGAGGCAGGCGATGACGAGCGCCGCGATGACGAGGCTCAGCACGTTGACGCCGAAGCGCATGAAGGAGGCGGCGGCGAGCCCGAGCGCCAGCCAGAAGACGAAACGGAAGGCCAGCGGTCCGATCAGGGCCGCCAGCGGCGTGCCGAGGATGAGCACGATGGTCAGCGCGAGGCCCATCGTGCCGGCGAAGATCGGCGTGTAGCCGGCAAACAGCAGGTAGACCAGCACGGCGAGCGGCAGCACGAGCGGCCAGTGTTTTCGCACCGCCTCCCAGGGATTGGGAAGCTCCGCCTCGGCCATGCCGTGCAAACCGGCCTTGCCGGCCTCCAGATGCACCTGCCAGAAGCAGGCGCCGAAATAAAGCAGCGCCGGGATGATCGCCGCCTTGACCACCTCGGCATAAGGGATGTTCAGCGTCTCGGCCATGATGAAGGCGACGGCTCCCATCACCGGCGGCATGATCTGGCCGCCCATCGAGGAGGTCGCCTCGACAGCGCCGGCGAAGGCGGAGCGGAAGCCGAAGCGCTTCATCAGCGGGATGGTGAACTGGCCGCTGGCGACGACATTGGCGACGCCCGAACCGGAGATGGTGCCCATCAGCGCCGAGGACAGCACGCAGACCTGGGCCGGGCCGCCGCGCCACGAGCCGACGAGGCCGAGCGCGAAATCGTTGAACAGCGCGATCATGCCGGCACGTTCGAGGAAGGCGGCAAAGACGACGAAGATGAAGATATAGGCCGCCGAGACATAGACCGGCGTGCCGTATATGCCTTCGGTGCCGTAGGCGAAGGTGTCGACCAGCTGCGCGAAATCATAACCGCGATGGATGAACGGCGGCGGCAGATGATTGCCGACGAAGCAATAGGCGAGGAAGATGAAGGCGATGACCGCGAGCGGCAGGCCCATCAGCCGCCGCGCTGCCTCGAAGACCAGCACCACCAGCAACGTGCCGACGATCAGGTCCGGCGTGGTCAGGAAGCCGGAGCGGCGGATGAGGTCGGCGTAGAAGACCCAGTTGTAGAGGCCGGTGCCGAAGCCCAGCACGCCGAGCGTCCAGAATGCGGCCTTCGCGGCCATGCCGGTGGCGCGCAAATTGGCGATCAGGGCGAAACCGAGCAGCAGCAGGAAGCCGACATGCATGGCCCGCACCACCTGGCTGGGCAGGCTGCCATAGGCGGCGATGTAGATCTGGAAGACGGAGAAAGCGACCGCGATCAGGAAGGCCACCTTGCCGGCGAGGCCTTCGCCAAAGCCGGGTGGCAGACCTTCGACCTGTTCTTCGGCGACGGGAAGATGGAACGTGGCCGAGTTGCCGTCGCTTGTCGTTCCGGGCGTTGCTTCGCTCATCCGACGGGCTCCAGGATGAGCGAATGGCAATGCGAGGCACCCCCCTCTGCCCTGCCGGGCATCTCCCCCGCAAGGGGGGAGATTGGCAGTTTGGGCGTCGGCGTTTCATCTGCGGCTTTGGTGATTTGCGAAAGTCGCCATGACAGCCGATCTCCCCCCTTGCGGGGGAGATGGCCGGCAGGCCAGAGGGGGGTGCCTGGCGAAGACATCTCAGCTCGTCGCGCCACTCTTCTTACTTCAGCAGTCCCTTTTCCCGGTAATATTTCTCCGCGCCGGGATGCAGCGCCACGGGCATGCCCTCCAGCGCCTTGGCCGGATCGATCGCCTTGGCGGCGGCATGGGCGGCGGTGAGC
>NZ_RZTO01000234.1:0-7847 GCF_003997225.1 Mesorhizobium sp. M2C.T.Ca.TU.002.02.1.1 | reverse complement strand
CCTCCTTTCCGACGCTGGTGCGCAAGATCCCGGTCTACGAAATCGTGCCCGACGAGGCGGTGGAACTGATCCACGAGGAATCGCTCAAGATCCTCGAGGAGGTGGGGTGCGAATTCCGCGATGACGGGGCGATCGCGCTATGGAAAGCGGCGGGCGCCGACGTCCGGGAAACGCGCGTCCGCATCGACCGCGCCTTGCTGATGGAACTCGTCTCGAAGGTTCCGCCCGAATTCACGCTGAACGCCCGTAACCCCGAGCGCACCGTGCGCGTCGGCGGCAAGAACTCGATCTTCGTGCCGATGTATGGCGCGCCCTATGTCCGCGATCTCGACAACAAGCGGCGCTACGGCACGCTGGCCGACCTGAACAATTTCCATAAGCTCGCCTACATGGCGCCGGCGCTGCATTCCTCGAGCTCGGTCATCTGCGAGCCGATGGAAATCGCGGTGCCGAAGCGGCATCTGCACATCATCCATTCGGCGCTGAAGCATTCCGACAAGCCGTTCATGGGCATCGTGACCTCGAAGGAGCGGGCGGAAGACACGATGGCGATGGCCGGTATCGTCTTCGGCGAGGAGTTCGTGCGGGACAATCCGGTCTTGGTGGCGATCACCAACTGCAATTCGCCGCTGGTGTGGGACGCCACCATGATCGATGCCATGCGTGTCTATGCCAGCCATAATCAGCCGCTGATCCTGGCGCCTTTCGCGCTCTGCGGCGCCTCGACCGCGGCCTCCGCCGTCGGCGCGGTGGCGCAGGTCAACGCCGAGGCGCTTGCGGGCGTGGCTTTGACCCAGCTCATCCGGCCCGGCTCGCCGCAGCTCTACGGCCAGTTCATGGTCACCGTCGACATGAAGACCGGCGCGCCGATGGGCGGCACGCCGGAAGCGGCGCAGATGATGTATCTGATGGGTGCGCTAGCCAGGAAATACAAGCTGCCTTGGCGCACCTCCGGCTTCCATGTCGGCTCCAAGCTCAACGACGCCCAGGCCGGCTACGAGGCGAACATGCTGATGCATGCCGCGATCCTGTCCGGCGCCAATTACATCTGGCATTCGGCCGGCTGGCTGGAGGCGGGGCTGACCTGCGGCTATTCGAAATTCGCCACCGACTGCGAGCAGCTGGTCGGCTGGTACAAATATGCCGGCGGCGTGTCCTTCGACGATTTCAAGGACGCGATGGCGGCGATCCGCGAGGTCGGTCCGCAAGGGCATTTCCTCGGCACGCAGCATACGCTCGAGCATTTCGAGAGCGCCTTCTTCATGCCCAACATCATGGACTTCAATTCCTTCGAGCAGTGGAGCGCCGAAGGCGCCAAGGACCACGACACGCGCGGCCTCGAGAAGGCGCGCAATATGCTCGCCGACTACCAGGAGCCGAAGCTCGACGAGGGCATTGCCGAAGGTCTCAGGGATTTGATCGCGCGGCGTGAGGAAAAGCTGCCGGACAGCGTTAGTTGATACATATCAACGACAGTTGAACCAAAACGGGCGAAGACTCGAAGAAATCAATGGGAGAAAGAGAATGACACTGTTCAGAAGCAATGGCGATCGGGTCCCGGCCGCGATCGAAGCGATGGCCGAGGAGGCGCGCGCGGGGCGTGTCGACCGGCGCGAATTTCTGGCGCTGGCGAGCGCCTTCGGCGCGTCGACGGCTTTCGCCTATGGCATGCTCGGCCTTGCCGCGCCGACCAGGGCGCTCGCCGACGAGCCCAAGAAGGGCGGAACGCTGCATGTCGCCATGTCGGTCAAGGCGCAGAAGGACCCGCGCACCTATGACTGGACGGAGATGGCGAATGTCACTCGCACCTGGCTGGAGCCGCTGGTGCGCTACACGCACCAGTTCACCTTCGAGCCGGTGCTGCTCGAAAGCTGGGACGTCAATGACGACGCCACCGAATACACGCTGCATCTGCGCAAGGGCGTCACCTGGAACAATGGCGATGCCTTCAACGCCGATGACGTGGTCGCCAACCTCAACCGCTGGTGCGAGAAGGGGGCTTCCGGCAACTCGATGGCCGCCCGCGTCGGCGCGCTGATCGACACCAAGACCGGCAAGGCCAAGGACGGCGCGATCACCAAGGTCGATGACCACACGGTCAAGCTGAAGCTCAACGAACCCGACATCGCCATCATCCCCGGCTTCACCGACTATCCGGCGCTGGTCGTGCATCGCGACTTCGACAAGGACGGCGCCGATCCGATCAAGAAGCCGATCGGCACCGGTGCGTTCGAGCTGGTGTCCTATGCGGTCGGGTCGAAAGCGGTCGTCAAACGCCGCGAGAATGGCAAATGGTGGGGCGGCGAAGCGCCGCTCGACGGGGTGGAGTTCATCGACTACGGCACGGACTTCAACGCCACGCTGAATGCCTTCGATTCCGGCGAGATCGATCTCGATTTCGAAACACCGGCCGATTTCATCGACCCGCTCGACAAGATGGATCTGGTGAAATCCGAGGTCGCGACGGCGACCACGCTCGTTGCCCGCACCAACGTCACCCACAAGCCCTATGACGACAAGCGGGTGCGCAACGCGCTGCAGATGGCGGTCGACAACAACCAGGTGATGCAGCTTGGCTATAACGGCCGCGGCACGGTCGGCGAGAACCACCACGTCGCACCGATCCATCCCGAATACTACCCGCTGCCCAAGAAGGAGCGCGATGCCGCCGGCGCCAAGAAGCTGATGGCGGAAGCAGGCCAGGCCGACTTCGAGCATGAGCTGATCACGGTCGAGGACGAATGGCAGAAGAATACCGGCGACGCCATCGCCGGCCAGTTGCGCGACGCCGGCATCAAGGTCAAACGCACGGTGCTGCCGGGCTCGACCTTCTGGAACGACTGGACGAAATATCCTTATTCCATGACGATCTGGTACATGCGCCCGCTGGGCGTGCAGGTGCTGGCGCTCGGCTACCGCACCGGCGAGGCCTGGAACGAGACGGCCTACTCCAATCCGGAGTTCGACGCCAAGCTCAAGGAGGCGCTGTCGCAGATCGACGTCGCCAAGCGCAAGGAGGTGATGAAGGATGTCGAGGCGATCCTGCAGGACTCCGGCGTCATCATTCAGCCTTTCTGGCAGAAGCTCTATTGCCACATGAACAAGAAGGTGAAGAACTACTCGATGCACCAGACCTATGAAATGGACTTCCAGAACGTCTGGCTGGATGCCTGAGCGCGCCCGGGCTTCATGAGCCGCAAAGACTTCATGAGCCGCAAAAAAGGCGATATGCAGGATGCGTGGTGGCGAGCGTGCCGCCACGCACCGAACCCCGGAGATCCTGCATGAAGCCGATAGTGCTTGCCGCTGTCTTCTCGATTGCCTTGCCCGGCGCGGCGTTTGCCGGGCCAGCGTCCAACGCCGTGAAGTTCTTCTATGTGCCGGCGGTGAAGTTCGAGGCGGACGCCAAATACCGTGACCGTTTCACCGAGCCGGTCACGAAGCTGTTCGAGGCCAACGACAAGGCGCAGAAGGAGAAGCCCGACGAGGTGTCCTGCATCGACTTCGACCCGGGCCTCGATGCCCAGGATTTCGACCAGAAGACCCTGTCGAAGACGCTGAAGCTCACCGAGACCGTCAATGGCGACATCGCCGAGGTGACGGCAAGCTTCAATCTTTTCCCGGAAGGCGATGACTCCAAACGCGAAATGGTGTGGTCGCTGAAGAAAGTGGACGGCAAGTGGAAGATCGCCGACATCAGCTCCAAGACCAACGACTGGAAACTCAGCGCGCTGGAATGCGGCGCCTCGACGGAGTGATGCCGTGCTTCGCCGCTTTCTCCTCGCGCTGGCGAGTTGGTCGATGCTGGCCGCGGGGCTGAACGGCGGCGCCTCTGCGCAGGGGCTCTTCGGCGCGCCGCCGCCAAAAGCCTCATCCGGCGACAATACCTCGCCGCCCGCGGTCGACACGGCGCCGCCTGCAGCCACCGCGCCGGAAAGCAAGCCGGACGAACCGGCGCCTGTCGCCCCTGTTCTGCCCGGGTCGCCTACGGCGGTGGTGAAGCCCTTCTACGAGCATCTCGGGCTGGAGCTCGATCCCGCTCAGCGCAAGAACTTCGTCGATCCGGCGAAGACGGTTCTCGACAAGAGTGATGCGCTGCGCGCCTCGGGGCAGGGCGAATGCCTCGATCCCAATATGGCGCTCGACAATGCCGACTATGACAAGCTCGCCATCGACCGCAGTCTGCGCACCATCGAGGCCGTCAATGGCGACCAGGCCAAGGTGGTCGTCGCCTTCGTCGTCGAGGGCCACCAGCACCGCCTGGAATGGAAGCTGAAGAAGGTCGGCGGCGGCTGGAAGGTGTCCGACCTTCTCTCGGTCACCGGCGAATGGGCGCTCAGCCAGTACCAATGCGAATGATGGTGGTTAACTCAGCCTCTTCCGCGATAGGGCGCAACGCCGGTGTCGGGCAGCCAGGCGTCCTTGGGCGGCGCGCCGGTCTGCCAGAAGACGTCGATCGGGATGCCGCCGCGCGGGAACCAGTAGCCGCCGACGCGCAGCCAGAGCGGTTTCGTGGCCTCGACAACACGGCGGCCGATCATCACGGTGCACTCCTCGTGGAAGGCGCCGTGGTTGCGGAACGAGGTCATGAACAGTTTCAGCGACTTCGATTCCACCAGCGTCTTGTCCGGCGCGTAGTCGATGACGATGTGGGCGAAGTCGGGCTGGCCGGTGACCGGGCACAGCGAGGTGAATTCGGGGCAGGTGAAGCGCACGATCGCCGGCGGGCCGTCGCCGCGCTGGAACGGCACTGTCTCCAGGACCGCCTGTTCGGGGCTCTGTGGCGTCTCGACGTGCTTGCCGAGCTGGGTGAGGTTCTTGGCGTCAGTCATAAGCGGCTCCTTGCCGCAACCCAATTTGGGGCGGCTTCGTTGGGCGCTCCTTAACATGAATGAAATGGCAGGAAGAAGATGACCAGCAACGACCCGCTTCTCCAACCTTACCAGCTCAAGCACCTGACGCTGAAGAACCGGGTGATGTCGACCAGTCATGAGCCAGCCTATTCCGAGGACGGCATGCCGAAGGAGCGCTACCGGCTCTACCATGCCGAGAAGGCCAAGGGCGGCATGGCGCTGACCATGACGGCGGGTTCGGCCATCGTCTCACGCGACAGCCCGGCTGCCTTCGGCAATCTGCATGTCTATGACGACCGCATCGTGCCATGGCTCGCCGAGCTGGCGGATGCCTGTCACGAGCATGACTGCAAGGTGATGATCCAGATCACCCATCTCGGCCGCCGCACCGGCTGGAACAAGGCCGACTGGCTGCCGGTGCTGTCGGCCTCGCCGGTGCGCGAGCCGGCGCACCGCGCCTTCCCGAAGACCATCGAGGAGTGGGACATCGAGCGCATCGTCGCCGATTATGCTTCGGCCGCGCAGCGCTGCCAGGCGGCTGGCCTCGACGGCATCGAGTTCGAATCCTACGGGCACCTGATGGACGGCTTCTGGTCGCCTTTGACCAACCATCGCGACGACGAGTTCGGCGGCTCGCTCGACAATAGGCTGCGCTTCACCGACATGGTGCTCGACGCCGTGCGCGCCGCCGTCGGCGACAAATTCGTCGTCGGCATCCGCATGGTCGCCGACGAGGATTTCGAAAAGGGCCTGTCGAAGGAGGAGGGCGTCGAGATCGCCAGGCGGCTCGCCAATTCCGGCAAGGTCGATTTCCTCAACATCATCCGCGGCACGATCGAGACCGATGCGTCGCTGACCAAGGTCATCCCGGTGACCGGCATGCGGTCCTCGCCGCATCTCGATTTCGCCGGCGAGGTGAGGGCGGCGACGAAATTCCCGACCTTCCATGCGGCGCGCATTTCCGACGTCGCCACCGCCCGCCACGCCATCGCCACCGGCAAGCTCGACATGGTCGGCATGACGCGCGCCCATATCGCCGATCCGCATATCATCAAGAAGGTGATGGAAGGCCGCGAGCACGAGATCCGGCCTTGCGTCGGCGCAACCTATTGCCTCGACCGCATCTATGAAGGCGGCGAGGCGCTGTGCGTCCACAACGCCGCGACCGGCCGCGAAGCGACGGTTCCGCACATCATCGCCAAGAGCGAAGGGCCAAAGAAGAAAGTCGTGGTGGTGGGCGCGGGCGCCGGCGGCCTGGAAGCCGCGCGCGTCGCGGCTGAACGCGGCCACCAGGTGATCGTGCTCGAAGCCTCGAGCCAGGCCGGCGGACAGGTGCGCCTGGCGACCCAGAACCCGCGCCGCAAGGAGCTGATCGGCATCATCGACTGGCGGCTGGCCGAGCTCGACCGCCTTGGCGTCGAGATCCGCTACGACACCTGGGCCGAGAAGGACGACGTGCTGGCGCTGGCGCCGGATGTGGTGATCGTGTCGACCGGCGGCATGCCGCAGAACCCGCCGCTGACAGAAGGCGACAATCTTGTCACCTCGAGCTGGGACATCATGGCCGGCAGCGTCAAGCCGTCCGAGAACGTGCTGCTCTACGACGACAATGGCGGCCATCAGGGCATGGGCGCCGCCGAACTCATCGCCAACAGCGGCTCCAGGCTGGAGTTGGTCTCGCCGGAGCGCTTCTTCGCGCCGGAAATGGGCGGCATGAACCACGTGCCCTATATGCGCGCCTTCCACGAAAAAGGCGTCACCGTCACCATCAACACAAGGTTGCGCTCGGTGCGGCGAGAGGGCAACCAGCTCATAGCCGAGCTGGCGTCGGACTTTGCCGACGGCTGGCGCGGCGAGCGGCGCGTCGACCAGGTGGTGGTCGAGCACGGCACCGTGCCGCTCGACGATCTTTACCTATCGCTCAAACCTCTGTCGAAGAATGGCGGGGCCGTCGACTATGAGCGGCTGGTGAGTGGCGGCGACATCTTCCCGGCGCGCAATGCCGAAGGCGGTTTCGTGCTGTTTCGCATCGGCGACGCGGTCGCCTCGCGCAACATCCACGCCGCCATCTATGACGGCATCCGGTTCGGGATCAGGATCTGACCGGGCAAGGCACGATCGGAAGAGATCATGCCCGAACAAAAGGACGCGCAACGGACCTTTGCAAGGAGAGCCACCTGCCGCTCTGGTCCGCTGCGCGCCGCGCCCGGCCGGTTTCGCCGGCCGTGCGATGTCAAAATAGCTTGGCGGTCGCCATACAGAACACGGTGATGACCAGCAGCCCACCGGCGATGCGTTCGCCTCTGGTCATTTTTGCCCGCAGCTCAGTCTGCGTCGCTTGATCGGCGCCGGCCAGCTGCCTGCTGGCGGAGGCCACAAGCGCGCCCTGCACCCCGGCGGCGATCAGCGCCGTCAAAATGCCCAGCGCCAGCACCTTCTCCATCGGGCCGAACGCGCCTTCATGGAAGAAATACCAGAGCAGTACGCCGGTCAGGAAAACCAGGCCGGAGGCGCCGAGCTGCGGCCGGATGAAGCGTTCCGCCTTGATCTCCGGGTCGCGGGCGACAGCGATGGTCGTGCCGGCCCAGAACACGCCGGCCATGACGTGCAGGCCGATGGTGATGATGTAGACATATTGCATGACCGCATTCCTCTCTGCCACCCGCCGCGCCGCAGCCATGCTGCGACGCCATCAATAAGACAAAGTTAGATATCTAACGATTAGATGTCAATGCACGGAGCCGAGTTCCACCTTGCCATTGCATGCTCTACTGTCACGTCATGACACCGTTTGACCGCCCGCCCGTCGGCATGAATCTCGCCCGCACATCGAAAGTGGTGGCCCAGGCTTTCGATGCCGCCATGGCCGAAGCCGGCGGCACGCTGCCGGTCTGGCTGACCTTGCTGTCGGTCAAGTCGAAGGAACTCGCGAACCAGCGCGAGCTTGCCGGCATGATCGGCATCCAGGGCGCGACGCTCACCCATCATCTCAAC
>NZ_RZTO01000233.1:0-7850 GCF_003997225.1 Mesorhizobium sp. M2C.T.Ca.TU.002.02.1.1 | reverse complement strand
ACCTGTTGCGCCGCGAGACCGACGGCACAAAATTCCGCCTGCTCGGCATCGGCGTCAGCGACCTCTCCGACGACGAAAAGGCCGATCCGCCCGATCTGGTCGACCTGCAGTCGCGCAAGCGCGCGCTGGCCGAAGGCGCGATGGACACGTTGCGCGACAAATTCGGCAGGAAAGCCGTCGAGACCGGCTATACATTCGGCAAGGGCCGCGCCGCCAATCCGCCCGAGCCGCTCGAAGAGTGAAGCATCAGCTGCGCTTCAGATCGATCCGGCTCGTCACCACCATCTTGCCGGTCGCCGGATCCATGTCGGTCACCGTCATGCGCATGTTGTCCGGCCCGACCTTCTCGACCGTCAGTTCCGCGTCGCGGTCGCCATTGACGATTTTCGCCCAATGGATGTCGAGATTGATCGCGTCGCCCTCGCGGCTTCCGCTCAGCCCCGCGGGCCCGCTGCGCGAGCCGATATAGGTGCCGGTATAGCGCGCCCCGCGGACCTTCAGGTCGGCGCGGATCTCGCGCGACATGATCAGCAACGCGCGGCAGGTGCCGTCAAGCGACAGCGAGTTGGCCGTTGCATCCGAGGTGAAGGTGCAATTGATGTTCATCACCGGCGTGTTCGTTCTGATCCTGACTGTCCCCTTGCCGGAGAACTTTCCCTGCAGCGAACGCAGAAAGGCCGCCTCGTCGGCATGCGCGCCCGTCGCGCACAAAAGGCAGGCGGCGGCCAGCATGGCGGCAGTCGATTTCATCAAGGCGTTCCCCTCTCGCGATCACCAGACAATTCCAGGAAAAGCATGACACGGCTTCGGCCGGCACCTTCCGAAGGAAGCGTGGACTTAACGGGCGCCGCGGCCGCAAGGTTCCGCCGTCGCCATGACGGTTTTTTGACACCCCTGTTCGCTGGCCCAGTGGAATGACGCCACTAACGGTTGCGGCCCAAGTCCAAGCTTGCGACATAGGCGCCCAAATGGCGCCCGCTCCCTCGATCCCAAAAGCCGCATTCTGGATGGCTCTGTCAATCGCCTCGATGCTGGCGATGTCGGTTGCCGGCCGCGAGACGACGGCCGAGCTCAACGTCTTCCAGGTCCTGGAACTGCGCTCGGTGATCGGTTTCTTCATCCTTTTGCCGCTGGTGATGATGAGCGGCGGCTTTGCCGCGATGCGCACCCAGCGCCCGTTCGCCCACATCGCCCGCAACATCATCCACTACACCGGCCAGGCCGCCTGGCTCTATGCGCTGACGCTCATTCCGCTCGCCGTGCTGATCTCGATCGAGTTCACCACGCCGATCTGGACGGCGATATTCGCGGTCAGCTTTCTGGGGGAAAGGCTTTCGCGTTCGAAGCTGACGGCGATCGTGCTTGGCCTGATCGGCGTGGTCGTCATCGTGCGGCCCAGCGCCGGTTCGATGGATCCCGGCCACCTCGTCGTCCTGGGCGCCGCGGTCTGCTTCGGCATCTCCATGGTGCTGGTCAAGTCGATGACCAAGACCGAAAGCGTGGTGCGCATCATCTTCTGGATGCTGATCATCCAGTCGGTGGTCGGCCTCATCCCGGCTCTCTACAGCTGGCACACCCCCTCGCCCGGCCTCTGGCCGTGGATCTTCGTCATCGCCTTCACCGGCATGTCCTCGCATTTCTGCCTGGCCCGTGCGCTCACCCACGCCGACGCCACCATCATCTCGCCGATGGATTTCCTGCGCGTGCCGCTGACGGCACTGGTCGGCTGGCTGCTCTATCACGAGCAGATCGACGTCTTCACCGCCGGCGGCGCGGCGCTGATTCTGGCCGGCAACCTGCTCAATCTGCAGCGCAAGACGCCGCGAGTGGCTGAGGCGGAAGCGGCGACGCCTTGAGCTAGACCAGTTCCACCTCGACCACACCAGGCACCGCGCGCATAGCCGATGCGACCTGCGGCGAGATACGGTAGCGGTTGGGCAGTTCGATCTCCACCTCGCCCTGCCCTGCGTCCTTGATCAGCACGAAGCTCACCTGCCCTTCGCCTTTGACCGAAAGCTGGTTGGCGAGCGTGCCGAGTGGTGCTGCGTCGCGCACGAAGATACGCAGCGCCTTCTGGATGCGGCTTGCTTCGTCCTCCAGCGACTGCACGGTCTGGATACGCAGATTGATGCCTTCCGGCCGGTCTTCGGCCGAAACGGTGATCACCACCGAGCGCCCCGGCTCCAGCATGTCGCGATACTGTGCCAGCCCTTCGGAGAACAGCACCGCCTCGTACTGGCCCGTCGTGTCGGAAAACTGCACCACGCCCATCTTGTTGCCGGTGCGGGTCTTGCGCTCCTGCTTGGTGGTGACGGTGCCGGCGAGCCGCCCGGCGGCGGCGCCGCGTTTCACTGCCGCGGAAAACTCCGCCCAGTTCTGCACCCGCATCTTCTGGAGCGCCGCCTTGTACTCATCCAGCGGATGCGCCGAGAGGTAGAAGCCCACCACCTGGAACTCGCGGTGCAACCGGTCCGCGGCAAGCCACGGATCGGTCGCGGGCAGATTGAGCGCCTGCGACTGGCTGCCGAGCGATGCGCCAAAGATATCGGCCTGGCCGGAGATGGCGTTTTGCTGCGCCAGCGAGGCCAGCCCCATCATCCGCTCGACGCCGGCCATCATCTGCGCGCGGTCGTGCCCGAAGCAATCGAGCGCGCCGGCCATGATCAGGCTTTCGAAGACGCGCTTGCCGACGATCTTCGGATCGACCCGTTCGCAGAAATCGGCGAGGTTCTTGAACGGCTTCTCGCCGCGCATCTCGACGATGTGCTCGACCGCCGCGTCGCCCACGCCTTTCAGCGCCGCCAGCGAATAGAAGATCTTGTTCTCGCCGACCTCGAAGGGACGGAAGCTCGACATCACCGACGGCGCCACCACCTCGATGCCGAGGCGCATCGCGTCCTGGCGGAAATCGGCCAGCTTGTCGGTGTTGCTCATGTCGAGCGTCATCGACGCGGCCAGGAACTCGACCGGGTAATGCGCCTTGAGATAGGCGGTCTGGTAGGAAACGACGGCGTAGGCAGCCGCGTGCGACTTGTTGAAGCCGTAGTCGGCGAACTTGGCCAGAAGATCGAAGATGAAGTCGGCCTGCGGCTTGGAGACGCCGCGCTCGACCGCGCCGGAAACAAAGCGCTCGCGCTGCTTGTCCATCTCGGCGCGAATCTTCTTGCCCATGGCGCGGCGCAACAGGTCGGCCTCGCCCAGCGAATAGCCAGACAGCTGCTGCGCGATCTGCATCACCTGTTCCTGGTAGACGATGACGCCTTGCGTCTCCTTCACCAGATGGTCGATCTTGGGATGGATCGAGGCCATCTCCTCCTCGCCATGCTTTCTGGCGTTGTAGGTCGGGATGTTCTCCATCGGGCCGGGGCGGTAGAGCGCCACCAGCGCGATGATGTCCTCGATGCAGTCCGGACGCATGCCGATCAGCGCCTTGCGCATGCCGGCACTTTCAACCTGGAACACGCCGACCACTTCACCGCGCGACAGCATGGCGTAGGTGTCCTTGTCGTCGAGCGGGATCGTGGCGAGATCGATGTCGACGCCACGACGGCGGATGAGCTTCACCGCCGTTTCCAGCACAGTCAGCGTCTTCAGGCCAAGGAAGTCGAACTTCACCAGCCCCGCCTGCTCGACATATTTCATGTTGAACTGGGTGACCGGCATGTCCGAGCGCGGATCGCGGTACATCGGCACCAGCTCGGACAACGGCCGGTCGCCGATGACGATGCCGGCGGCGTGCGTCGAGGCGTGGCGGTAGAGGCCTTCGAGCTTCTGCGCCGTGTCGAGCAGGGTCTGGACGATCGGCTCCTTCTCCGCCTCCTCGGCGAAGCGCGGTTCATTGGCGATGGCGTCCGCGAGCTTGACCGGATTGGCCGGGTTCTGCGGCACCATCTTGGAGAGCTTGTCGACCTGGCCGTAGGGCATCTGCAACACGCGGCCGACGTCGCGCAGCACCGCGCGCGCCTGCAGTGTACCGAAGGTGATGATCTGGCCGACCTGGTCGCGCCCGTATTTCTGCTGGACGTAGCGGATGACTTCCTCGCGCCGGTCCTGGCAGAAGTCGATGTCGAAGTCCGGCATCGAGACGCGGTCCGGATTGAGGAAGCGTTCGAACAGCAGCGAGAAACGCAGCGGGTCGATATCGGTGATGGTGGTCGAATAGGCGACCAGCGAGCCGGCGCCCGAACCGCGCCCCGGCCCAACCGGAATGCCTTGCGATTTGGCCCATTTGATGAAGTCGGCGACGATCAGGAAGTAACCGGGGAACTTCATCTTCTCGATGATGCCGAGCTCGAATTCGAGCCGCTCGCGATATTGCTCGACGGTATAGCCCGGCGTCGGCCCATGCGCCGCAAGCCGCTTCTCCAGGCCCTCTCGCGCTTGCCGGGCAAGCTCTGCCGCCTCGGCTTTCTCGGCCGCGTCCTTGTCGGCGGCGTCGGCGCCGGTGAAGCGCGGCAGGATCGGGCTGCGGTTCTTCGGATAGTAGGAACAGCGCATGGCGATCTCGACCGTGTTGTCGATCGCTTCCGGCAGATCGGAGAAGAGTCGAACCATGTCCGCCTGGCTGCGCAGGAAATTGTCCGGTGAAAGCCGCCGGCGATTGTCCGCGGCCACGACCGAGCCTTCGGCGATCGCAATCAGCGCGTCATGCGCCTCATAGTCCTCGCGCTTGGAGAAGAACGCCTCGTTGGTGGCGACCAGCGGCAGGTCGTTCGTGTAGGCCAGGTCGACCGTCGACTTTTCGACCATCCGGTCGTAGCCGGCGACGCGTTCCAATTCGACATAGAGACGGTCGCCGAACAGGCCCTTGAGGAAAAGCAGCCGTTGTTTGGCGAGGTCGCGCCGGTCCGCTTTGAGCGCGCTGCCGATCGGGCCGCGCGGGCCGCCGGTCAGACAAATCAGTCCGTCGCACCGGCCTTCCAGCGTGGCGCTGGTAAGGTGCACCGGCTCGCCGGGCGGCGTCTCGAGATAAACCTTGCTGATCAGCCGCACGAGATTGGCATAGCCAGCCTCGCTGGCGGCGATCAGCACGACCGGCGACATGTCCGGCCCAAGTCGTCGGCGGTCGCGCTGGCCGTCTGTCGCCTCGCCGGAAAAGGCGAGATCGATCTGGCAGCCGATGATCGGCTGGATGCCGTCCTTGACCGCCTTCTGCGCGAATTCGAGCGCGCCGAACAGGTTGTTGGTGTCGGTGACCGCGATCGCCGGCGCCTCGTCCTTGACGGCATGGCCGACGATCGCGCCAAGCTGCAACGCGCCTTCGAGCAGCGAATAGGCCGAGTGCACGCGCAGATGGATGAAGGTGCGTGCCGGCACTTCCGGCCGCGCGGCCTTCACGGCTGCTTCGCGCTGCAACGGGTCGCGTGGAAGTCGTTCATCCGCCATGTGTTTTCGCGCTGTCCCAAAGACTCAAAATCCATGCAGATGTATTGTCCCGGACGGGGCCATGCCAGTCCAGCACAAAAGACCCGCAGGCACAGGCTTGCGGTCCGGTACCGGCTCTTCTCAGGCGAACTCCATGATCACGGCATCGACCGCGAGGCTATCGCCGGGCTTGGCGTTGAGCTTGGCTATCGTGAGGTCACGTTCGGCGCGCAGCACGTTCTCCATCTTCATCGCTTCGACCACGGCCAGCGTCTCGCCGGCCTTGACCTCCTGGCCCTCGGCGACGGCGATCGAGACGACGAGACCTGGCATCGGGCAGAGCAGCATCTTCGAGGTGTCCGGCGGCAGTTTCTCCGGCATCAGCCTTTCAAGCTCAGCCGTGCGCGGCAGCATGGCGCGCGCAGTCACCGACATGCCTTTCCAGGCAATCCGCAGCCCGTTCAGCGCGGGGCGGATCTGCGCGGCGATGCTGTCGCCGCCGACCGTGCCCTGCCAGATCGCGTCGCCCGGCCGCCAGTCGGAGGCGACCGTCAACGGCTTGCCGCCGTCGATCGACAGATCGACCTCCATCGGGATGGAAACCATGCCGTCGACGATCTCGACCGGCAGATAGCCAGCGTCGATCTTCGCCACCCAGTCGCGCTTGAGATGGCCGGAATGCGGCGCCAGCCTGCCGCTCAGGCGGTCGAGCCGGTCGCGGCGCAGCAGTTCGATCGCCGTCGCGACGGCGGCGAACACCGCCCTCTCATCGCCGTCCGGCGCGACCGGCGCGAAGCCATCGGGGTATTCCTCCGCGATGAAGCCGGTCGACAGCCGCCCTTCACGCCAGCGCGGATGCTGCATCAGCGCCGACAGGAACGGGATGTTGTGCTCGATACCGTCGACGACGAAACTGTCCAGCGCCTGCGACATGGCGTCGATCGCCGCCAGCCGGTTCGGCGCCCAGGTGCAGAGCTTAGCCACCATCGGGTCGTAGAACATCGAGATTTCCGACCCTTCGGCGACGCCGGTATCGTTGCGGATGACGATGTCGCCGAACGTGCCTTCTTCCGGCGGCCGGTAACGGGTCAGCCGGCCGATCGACGGCAGGAAATTGCGGAAAGGGTCCTCGGCGTAAAGGCGGCTCTCCACCGCCCAGCCGTTGAGCTTCACGTCGCTCTGCTTGATGCCGAGCTTCTCACCGGCTGCGACACGGATCATCTGCTCGACCAGGTCAATGCCGGTGACCAATTCGGTCACCGGGTGCTCGACCTGCAATCGCGTATTCATTTCAAGGAAGTAGAAATTCTTGTCCTTGTCGACGATGAACTCGACCGTGCCGGCGCTTTGGTAGTCAACGGCTTTCGCCAGCGCCACCGCCTGCTCGCCCATTGCCTTCCTGGTCTTGGCGTCGAGGAATGGCGAAGGCGCCTCCTCGACCACTTTCTGGTTGCGGCGCTGGATCGAGCATTCGCGCTCGCCAAGGTAAAGGGCGGTGCCATGCGCGTCGGCCAGCACCTGGATCTCGATGTGGCGAGGGTCGACGACGAACTTCTCGATGAAGACGCGGTCGTCGCCGAAGGAGCTTTTCGCTTCCGAACGCGCCCGCTCGAAACCGTCGCGCACCTCCGCCTTGCTCCAGGCGATGCGCATGCCCTTGCCGCCGCCGCCAGCCGAGGCCTTGATCATGACCGGATAGCCGATCTCGCCGGCGATCTTCTCGGCATGGTCGGCGTCTTCGATGACACCCAGCCACCCAGGCACGGTCGAGACCTTGGCCTCGCTGGCGAACTTCTTCGATTCGATCTTGTCGCCCATCGCCTTGATGGCCTTGGGCTTCGGCCCGATGAAGACGATGCCTTCCTTCTCCAGCGCCTCGCAGAAGGAGGCGCGCTCGGACAGGAAACCATAGCCCGGATGCACGGCCTGCGCGCCGGTTTCCTTGCAGGCGGCGATGATCTTCTCAGGCAGCAGATAGCTCTGCGCCGCCGGCGAAGGCCCGATATGCACCGCTTCGTCGGCCATTTCGACATGCACGGCGTCGCGGTCGGCGTCCGAATAGACGGCGACCGTGGCAATCCCCATCTTGCGCGCCGTCTTGATCACGCGACAGGCGATCTCGCCGCGATTGGCGATTAGGATCTTCTTGAACATTCGGATGTCGTTCCTCCGGCGAAGCGGTCCAGTTCTATGGACAATTCCGGCGCGCCTCAAGTGTCCGCGGGTCGGCTTCCCCGGCTGGTGCCGATTGCGGAAACCGCGCCGAAAAACGTCGCAAGAGACGTTGGCCGCCGACGCGGAACTCGCTAAGCTTACCCCAACATCAAAGGGATGGCAGGCTGGCATTCGCCACGGGCAGCTTGCCGTTAGCTAAAACTTACAGATCGTTGGGAGGAGTGCCTCATGAAAACGCGTGCCGCCGTTGCTGTTGGTGCCGGAAAGCCGCTGGAGATCATGGAGGTGGACCTCGAGGGGCCGCGCGAGGG
>NZ_RZTO01000232.1:0-7915 GCF_003997225.1 Mesorhizobium sp. M2C.T.Ca.TU.002.02.1.1 | reverse complement strand
CGAGCCACCTCTCCCCCGATCGACGGGGGAGAGGAAAGGCGCCCTTCCTTTCCCTCCGGAGGGGGGAAAGGTGGCGCTGCGAAGCAGCGACGGATTGGGGGAACCACATGGCAATCAAGCCTCGGCCCGATCAGTCCCACCGGTCACAGAAGATGTGTGCGTAGCGCAGCGTAACCGGCGAGAAGGAGGAGCCGGCATCAATTCCTATAGACCGGCTCTTCTTCGTCGAGGATCGCCTTCAACTCGGCCAGATGGCGCTCGGCCTGGCCGGGATAGTCGTCCATTTCGCGCGCGGTCTTCTCGGCGATCTCGTCCGAGAGCGTGCGCAGCGGCCGGCCGGTCCACAGCGCCTTGATGTAAGTCTCGGCGGCGCGCTCGAAATAGAACATACGGTTGAAGGTGTCGGCGACGGTGTCGCCGATGACCATGACGCCGTGATTGCCCATGACCATCACCTTGACCTTGGGGTCGGTCAGAAGCTGAGAGCAGCGCTCGCCCTCCTCCTCGAAAGCCAACCCGCCATAATTGGCGTCGACGACATGGCGGTTGAAGAACATGGCCGAGTTCTGGTCGACCGGCGGCAGCGTCGAATCGGCGAGCGAGGCAAGCACGGTGGCGTGGATGGAATGGACATGCATGGCGCAGCGGGCATGCGGGACGTTGCGATGGATGGCGCCGTGCAGACCCCAGGCGGTCGGGTCGGGCGCGTTGGGACCGGACAGCGTGTCGGGATCGTTGGCGTCGATCAGGAGCAGGTCGCTCGCCTTGATGCGCGAGAAATGCACCTGGTTGGGATTCATCAGGAATTTCGTGCCGTCCTCGTTGACCGACAGCGAGAAGTGGTTGGCCACTGCCTCATGCATGTTGAGCCGGGCGGTCCAGCGGAAGGCGGCGGCGAGGTCGACCCGCTCCTCATAATAGGGCAGGTTGCTCAGCGGTTCCTTGTGCAGGCGGGCAAGGCTCATCGAAAATCCTCCTGTTTGGGTGAGAATGCCGTGCCTGACGGCTGCCAGCAACCGCAAACTGGTAGGTCAGCGGCTCAGGCGGCAGGCCGTTCCGACTGCAGCCCGCCCTGCTCGACAATGAAGTCGATCACTTGCTGCAAGCCCTTGCCGCGCGACAGGTCGGTGAAGCCGAAGGGCCGCTTGCCGCGCATGCGGCCGGCATCGGACTCCATGACGTCGAGGTTGACGTTCACATAGGGCGCCAGATCGCTCTTGTTGATGATCAGGAAATCCGACCGGGTGATGGCCGGGCCGCCCTTCCTCGGGATCTCCTCGCCCTGGCAGACCGAGATGACATAGAGCGTCAGGTCGGCAAGGTCGGGCGAGAAGGTGGCGGCGAGATTGTCGCCGCCGGATTCGATGAAGATGATGTCGAGATCCGGGAACTTTCTGTTCAACTCGGCGATGGCGCGCAGATTGATCGAAGCATCCTCGCGGATGGCGGTGTGCGGGCAGCCGCCGGTCTCGACGCCGACGATGCGCTCTTCGGGCAATGCCTGCAGCCGCGCGAGCATCATCGCATCCTCCTTGGTGTAGATGTCGTTGGTGACGACGGCGATCGAGAAATCGTCTCGCAGCGCCTTGCAGAGCTTTTCTGTCAGCGTCGTCTTGCCGGAGCCGACCGGGCCGCCGATGCCGATGCGAAGAGGACCGTTTTTCGACGTCATGCCGGAAACTCCGAGATAGCGAGAACTGCAAAGCCCAGCCCGATCAACAGGCAGAGCGGCGAATAGAGACGCTGGTCGAGCCGTGCGAAAGGCTGCTCTGGCGCCAGCCGGCGCCACCAGGGCGTGAAGCCGGCAATGCCGCGGCCGAGGAAGACGAGGCCGATCATCAACGCCGTGGCGGCCAGGCCTTCCCTTGGAAAGGGCGTCGCGAAGACACCTGCGAGCGCCAGCGGCCAGAGCGTCGCGAGCGCGAGGCACGCGGCGACTGCAAAACTCGCGAATGACGACGGCATCTCGTCAACGCCACGGAAGCCGACGACGGCGCGGGCGCAGGATGCCTGGTCCTTGCCCGGCCAGATGCCGCCTATGCCCCAATAGACATGCAGCGTCGTGATCAACAGCAGGACGAAGGAGAGGATGACGGCAAGCACGATCATGAGCGGAACAGCCGCGAATATTGCGTTTCGTGCCTCATCGCCATGATGTCCGACGTAAAGGCCGCGCCGCCCAGATCGTCCAGGCTGGAAGCGGCGGCGCGCGATGCGGTCGCCAGCGCCAGCGGTTCGAAGCCGGCTAACAATGCGACGGCGTCGACCTGGCCGACGACGCCGAGCCTGATCGCCGCCTGCACCAGATTGGAGAAGAAAGCCTGCAGGAAGGCGGACAGAGCCTGCGCAAGATCGATACCGCCGCTACCGGCAACGGCGCCGACGGCGACGCAATAGGGACAATCGGCCGGCAAGCGCTGCAGCACCGGAGAGAACCAGGCGGACGCGGCCTGGAGGAAGGCCGCACCCTGCAGCATGGTTTCGAGATGACGCTCCCGCGATCCGGCAAGCGCCTCGGCCAGCGCGGCGATTTCCGCCAGATCGCCACCGTCACGCGCGCGGCGCCAGCTTTCGGCGAAGAGCACGGCGTCGTTCCAGCCCGATCCCATCTCGATCAGCGTCCCCAGCCAGCCGGCGAGATCTTCACGATCCGCGATCAGCCCATCCTGCGCGGCGCGCTCGAGCCCGTGGCTGTAGGAGAAGCCGCCGACCGGGAAGGCCGGCGACAGCCAGGCCATCAGCCGCAGCAGCGCGACGGTGGAAAGCTGCTCAGTCATGGCGA
This sequence comes from Mesorhizobium sp. M2C.T.Ca.TU.002.02.1.1, assembly GCF_003997225.1. Lineage (NCBI taxonomy): Bacteria > Pseudomonadati > Pseudomonadota > Alphaproteobacteria > Hyphomicrobiales > Phyllobacteriaceae > Mesorhizobium > Mesorhizobium sp. M2C.T.Ca.TU.002.02.1.1. The sequence continues at coordinate 5,133 of NZ_RZTO01000232.1, read as the reverse complement.
TGGTGGTGACCATGGTCGTGGTGGTGATGGTCGTGATCATGATGATCGTGACCGTGGTCATGGTCATGGTCATGCGAATGGCCGTGATCGTGGCCATGGCCGGAATAGGCGCCGCGCACGGGGCTGAACGGCTGCAAAACCTCTTTCACCGTGGCGCCGAGGCCTTCGAGCATCGCCTTGATGACATGGTCGCGCAGGATGAGGATGCGGTCCGCCTCGATCGCCGCCGCAAGATGACGGTTGCCGATGTGCCAGGCGAGTTCGGTCAGATGCACGGCGTCGCGGGCGCGGATGTCGTAGACCTCCTCGGGCGCCGCGACGATCTCGAGCTGGCGGCCGTCCTCCAGCACCAGCCGGTCGCCATTGGCAAGCGCCACCGGTTCTGGCAGGTCGACCAGCACCTTGTCGCCGGCCGCAGTCTCGATGGCGCGGCGGCGCAGATGGCGCTCGTCATGCGGCAGCACGGCCTTGTCATAGGGTGTCGCCGCCCCGGCTTCGCCGGCCGGCAGCACCGAAACGGCACGCGGAAACTTGGTGAAATCGGTATTGATGTTGAGCTTCATTTCATGGCTCCGCCATTAGCTTGGGCGCGGGCACGAGCGGGTCGCGACAGCACACGGTCGAAATAGGCATTCACCCGGTCGGACTCGATCGGAAAACGGCCGGCGCGTGCCCAGTTGCCCATGTCGCCGAGCAAGACGTCGACAGCGGAGAACCGGTCGCCCAAGGCAAACGGCCTGTCGCCAAGCCGGCGGTCCAGCGCCTTTATTTCGGATGCGAAATCATAGGCCGCGGCCGGGCCGACATCGACCCGAACATCCTTGGGCAGCAGGAAGCGGTGGCGCAGCTTGTTCCAGAGCGGCGCTTCCAGCTCGCTCTGGGCGAAATGCATCCAGGAATCCATCTCGGCGCGGCCGGCAAGGCCGGGATTGGCGCCCATGCCCTTGTCGGCATGCTTGTCGGCCAGATAGACGCAGATCGCCGCCGAATCCGTGATTTTCAACTCGCCGTCGATCAGGATCGGCACCTTGCCGGACGGGTTGAGCGCATAGGCCTCCGGCGAGCGCAACTTGACCTCGACGAACTCGTAGGGTTGCCCGAGCTCCTCGAGCATCCAGAGCACCCGGCTGACCCGGGAGCCGCGCGATCCGACGGCCTTGTAGATGGTTGAGCCCTGCATTTCTCCCAATCCTAGATCAATGCAAGCATCAGCCCAATGGCGCTCATACGATGGTGTCGAAGAGCCGCAGGATGAAGGATATCTGATAGATCAGCGCGGCCGCGACGAAGGCGATGTGGAAGCGCTTGTCGCGCACCAGGATCGCGACGATGCAGAGCGCCACGAAGACCGGCGTGCGGAACAGATATTCGTTGCCGAAACGGGCGAAATGCTCCGGGCCTTTGAGCAGCGTGTCGATGACGTCGAGCAGATAGGTCGCGCCAAGCAGCCCGAAGAACCAGCCGCGGCGCGAGTAAAAATAATCCTCGTAGCTGGTGTAATCGAGCATCGAATCCGGAAACAGCAGCGCGCAGAGCAGGAACAGCGTGATGGCGTAGAAGATGATGAAAAGGTATTTGCCGAAGGTCCAGTTCTCGATGGCGTAGAGGCCGAATTCCCACCACCAGAAATGCACCAGCATCAGCAACACCGAGGCGACCCAGGCGAGATGCACCGCGTAGAGCCGGTATTGGCCGGGATGCTGGACGATGCGGGCAGTTCCCGAAAGCAGACGCGTGACGCCGAGGCCGATCACCATGCCCATGACGATGCGGATATGCGGGAAGATGTCGTGCGGGGAGGCGATTTCGGTGGCCATGCGTGATCACGATGCGACTGCTGCTTTGCCGCATATTGCGGTCTGCGCGCGCGAGCTGCAACGTTATTTGCCCGCCCACTGATCAGCTGCCTGTCAGAACAGGAAATACCGCTGCGCCATCGGCAGCACGGTCGCCGGCTCGCAAGTCAGCAGTTCGCCGTCGGCGCGCACTTCATAGGTTTCCGGATCGACCTCGACATGCGGCGTGGCGTCGTTGAGGACCATGGAGTGCTTGCCAATGCCGCCGCGCGTGTTCTCGACCGCGATCATCGCCTTGTCGACGCCGAGCCTTTCATGCAGGCCGGCGTCGAGCGCCGCCTTCGAGACGAACGTCACGGATGAATTGGTCAGCGCCTTGCCATAGGCGCCGAACATCGGCCGGTAGTGCATCGGCTGCGGCGTGGGGATCGAGGCGTTGGGATCGCCCATCGGGGCGGCGGCGATCGAGCCGCCGACCAGCACCATCTCCGGCTTGACGCCGAAGAAGGCCGGGTTCCACAAGACGAGATCGGCGCGTTTGCCGACCGTGATCGAGCCGATCTCCTTCGACAGGCCGTGCGCGACGGCCGGGTTGATCGTGTATTTGGCGATATAGCGGCGGACGCGGACATTGTCGTTGTCGCCGGTTTCGCCCGGCAGCGCGCCGCGCTGGCGCTTCATCTTATCGGCGGTCTGCCAGCAGCGGATCGCCACCTCGCCGACCCGGCCCATGGCCTGGCTGTCGGAAGAGATGATCGAGAAGGCGCCGATGTCGTGCAGGATATCCTCCGCCGCGATCGTCTCCTTGCGGATGCGGCTCTCCGCGAAGGCGATGTCCTCCGGGATCGACGGCGACAGATGATGGCAGACCATCAGCATGTCGAGATGCTCGGCCAGCGTGTTGACCGTGTAGGGCCTGGTCGGGTTGGTCGAGGACGGGATGACGTTGGGCAGGCCGCAGACCTTGATGATGTCGGGCGCGTGGCCACCACCGGCGCCCTCGGTGTGGAAGGCATGGATGGTGCGGCCTTTGATGGCCGCCACCGTGTTCTCGACGAAGCCGGATTCGTTCAGCGTGTCAGTATGGATCATCACCTGCACGTCGTAGGCGTCGGCGACCGACAGGCAGCAGTCTATTGCGGCGGGCGTCGTGCCCCAATCCTCATGCAGCTTCAGCGAGCAGGCGCCAGCCAGCACCATCTCTTCCAGCGCCGCCGGCTTTGACGCGTTGCCCTTGCCCGACAGGCCGATATTCATCGGAAAGGCGTCGAAGGACTGGATCATGCGCGCCATGTGCCAGGGGCCGGGCGTGCAGGTGGTGGCCAAGGTGCCATGCGCCGGACCGGTGCCACCGCCGAGCATCGTCGTGATACCGCTCATCAGCGCTTCCTCGATCTGCTGCGGGCAGATGAAATGGATATGCGCGTCGAAGCCGCCGGCCGTCAGGATCTTGCCTTCGCCGGCGATGATCTCGGTGCCGGGGCCGATGACGATGGTGACGCCGGCTTGCGTGTCCGGATTGCCGGCCTTGCCGATCGCGGCGATGCGGCCGTCCTTCAGGCCGATATCGGCCTTGACGATGCCGGCAAGCGCATCGACGACCAGCGCGTTGGTGATGACGGTATCGACCGCGCCGCCTGCCCGCGTGACCTGGCTCTGGCCCATGCCGTCGCGGATGACCTTGCCGCCGCCGAACTTCACTTCCTCGCCGTAGACCGTAAGGTCCTTCTCGACTTCGATGAAGAGCTCGGTGTCGGCGAGCCGCACCTTGTCACCGACCGTCGGTCCATACATCTGCGCATAGGCGGCGCGGCTAATCCTGGCCATCAGCAATTGCTCCCGAAATTCCGATTGATTGCGTATTGGGCACACATTGTCGCCACCCAATGGTCACGCAATGACCCGCCCGGCGACACTTTGAGCGCCAATTTGGGCGTTCCCATCGCGCCGTTGAGGCGGGCGGAATCACTCCCAAGCCGATGGAAGGAATATCCATGCGCAAAGCGATAGTTTTCGCCGCGACCGCCACCCTGATGATGGCGGGTGCCGCGAGCGCTCAGCAGCAGCCGACGCCGCAGCCCAGCCCGGCGCCGACTGCGCCCGCCGCCCCGAAAGCTCAGCCCGCCGTGCCGGCGATCCAGAGCGTCAACGTCGTCGACATCACCGAACTGCCCAAGGACACGCAGACGCAGGTCAACCAGATCGTGGCGCAGCGCGGCGATGCCGGCCTGCAGACCTTGCGCAAATCGATCGATGCCACGCCCAAGGTGAAATCCGCGCTCGAAGCCAAGGGCATGAGCTCGGCGCAGGTGATCGCCGCCAGCATGCAGCCCAATGGCGCGCTGACGCTGATCACCAAGAAAGCGAGCTGATCGCGGGCCAGGGCGGGCCGCCTCGCGGTCCGCCGGCAGGCTTTTGAAGGGAACCTGCGGCCAGGCAGGACCGTTTCGTTGTTTTCGCCCCGCCACGAGTTCAGTCAGGAGCGAACGATGGCGAATGCTCGGCGTTTTGCAAAATGGAGTTCCGTGGCTGCCGCCGCGCTTTTCATGGCCGCGCCCCATTCGGCATCCGCGGTGCAGCCCCTGCACAGCGGCAAGCCCGCCGCGGCAATCGTCGATTCCGATGTCCGGCAGGAAGAGGCGCTCTCCAGGACGGAGGCCGGAAAGGTCATTACGGCCATCGACCGCACCCGCGACAACATCGGCACGGTGCGCAAGACCACCAAGCTCGACACGGTCGACATCGTGTTCCTGACCGATGCCGCGCGCAGCGAAGGCGGACCGCCGCCGGCCATCGAGAACAAGGTGAAGCAGCATCAGGAGGATGTCGCCGAACTGCGCCAGGAGATCGAGGCGAACGCCCTTCTCTTCAACGCGATCGATTCGCGACGCGTGCAGGCCGAGGACGTGCTCGCCGTGGAGTTCGAGAATCCGGGGAAGGTCGTCATCTACGCGGCCGCCAAGCCCCCGAAGTGATGTGAGCGCGGCGGCGGACCTCACAGCTTGCCCATCACCTTCTGCTGGAAACCATAGACCTCGCGCCCGCCGCCCAGCGGCACCAGCGTGACATCGCGCTCCTGTCCCGGCTCGAAGCGCATGGCGGTGCCGGCGGCGATATCAAGCCGCATGCCGCGCGCGCTCTCGCGGTCGAATTTCAGGCCCTCATTGGTCTCGAAGAAATGATAATGGCTGCCGACCTGGATCGGCCGGTCGCCGCTGTTGGCGACCTTGAGCGTCACCGTGGGCAAGCCCTCGTTCAGCTCGATGTCGCCTTTGGCGGTGATGACTTCGCCGGGGATCATGGCGCCCTCACAACATGCCGAGGGCGAGGCCGATGC
>NZ_RZTO01000231.1:0-7936 GCF_003997225.1 Mesorhizobium sp. M2C.T.Ca.TU.002.02.1.1 | reverse complement strand
CCTTCTCGCCCTTGTGGCTGAGCTTGTCGTACCACTTCCAGAACTCGCCGAACTGCGCGTACCAGCCCGGATACTTATGCTCGAACCATTCGAAGTCGGCGTCGCGCTGCGCCTCGATGCGCCAGAAGTTGACCGGCCAGCCGACGGCGAAGAACTGCGCCACCTTGTGCACGTAGAACTTCTCGGTGAGGCGCTTCCAGGCCGTCTGGACGTCGTCGTGGTGGATCTTGATGCCGTACTTCTCGAGCGGCAGCATGTAGGTGCGGTAGTAGTCCTCGAAGATCCAGCGGTGCCACATCTCCGCGTAGGACTCCTTGTTCTTGTCGCGGTTGGTGGTGCCGTATTCGATGAAGGTGCCGATGGCGGCGTCGACGATCGCGTGGTTCTGCCAGAAGGCGTAGCGCAGGTCGCGTTCGAGCAGCAGATGGTTTTCCGGTTCCTTCAGCGCGGCCATCAGCAGCGAGTGGCCGTTGCCGATGTGGCGGCTTTCATCGGACTGCACCGACAGGAACACGGTCGGCAGCGCGTAATCGCCATTGCGGGCAGCTTCCGACGGCATGGCGACGAAGAGCGTGTTGGTGAAGGCGGTCTCGGCGACGACCGTCAGGTACATGCAGGCGGCCGTCATCGTGTCGCCGGTGATGAAGCCCTCGCCGAACTGGCGGCCGATCGTCGTGGCGTAGCACTTGCCGAAGGCTTCCTCGGTGATGTCGAACCCGGCCGGGTCGATGTAGTTTTCCATGTACCATTTCTTGAGGTTCATCTGGATGGTCGAGTGACGGAACTCGTCGACCATCTGCATGGTGAAGCCGGTGCGCAGGTCCTCGCCGGGGGCGAGGCGGGCGACCATCGCCATGGAGCGCGCCGCCGAGATTTCCGGGAACGGGATGATCGCCAGGAAAAGCTTCATCCACTCCACCCAGCGCGGCTCGACATTGCGGAACATGTCGCCGCGCAGCGCCGCGTCGAGAGCGCCGTAGACGCGATTGTCTTTCTCTTCCTGCATCGGGAAATATGAGCGCAGCACCTGCTTCATCGGGTCGCGCGGCGCCTTGGTGATCTTATAGTCCGTCGGGAAGGTCATCGCCTCCTGAACGTAGGTCGGATTCCAACCGAGGTCGGAAATCTTCTTGGTCGCCTCGCCCACGGAGATGCCGCGTTGCGAGGTTATCTTGTTGAGCGTCAAAGACGTCATAGCCATAAGCCTCCACCAGATTTGAGTTCCGGACCTCATGGCCCGGGCAGTCGCGGCACACACCGCCGCCAGTTGCAGATCGAACGGCAGGCGACAGGGGCGCAGTCGGGCACCCGGCCAACCGTTCAGTGGATCACGGCAAAGGTGTGCGACGAGATCTCCGGAATGCCCTGGCGCCAGGCGCCGTTGCGGCCGCGTGCGCGGTTTCCGGTCTCCTCCTCCGCTCCTTCGTTCTTGTGGCACCGCGCATCAGGCGCGATGGGCTTCTTATGCAAATCAGTGAAGCAAGGGGCGTGCCAGTTTGAGTTAACGCCCAAATCACCGACCGGTCGCCGGCAAATCAACTTGCATGCCGGCCTCAGATGTCGCCGCGCTCGGCCTGCGGCCATACAACTGTAAAGAATCGTTACATTCGAAATTTACATTTGTAATATTTCATAATTATTCGCAATCGCAAAATATTACTTCGCAAATGCAGCATAATCATTTGTCGACAACTTGCGAAGCCAACCCTATCCTTTAATACGCATACAGGCGAAGCAGCCAACGGAACGACCATGCCTGGAAAGGACGACCGCCCTCTGCCGGGGCGCCAAGAGCAAGACGACGTCACGTCCGACCTGGTCCGCCTGATGCCGCGCGACCTGGTGTTCACCATGCGCTTCCTCGGCGAGAGCCAGAATCTTTTGCAACGGCATTTCCAGGGCTTCATGGAAGCGGAGATGGCGGCCGCCGGCATGACCGAGGAAACGCATCCCATGATCCATGCCTTCATCGAACGGCACGCGCTGCTGATGCGCGATTTCGTCTTCTCGGGTGTCGCGCTCACCCGTCAGTTCCGGATCGAGGAGGTCGAGCGCCTGATCGGCGACCGCACCTCGCTGTTGCGCGTCGACATATGGGATCAGCTCAGGGGCCACATCGCCATGGCCGAGCGGCAATTCCGCAGCCAGGTTCCCGGCCTGCCGCAGCTCCTGTCTGGCTGGGCCGCGCCGGCGCCGAAGACTCCGCCGGACGATCGTTGAGGATGCCGTCAATGCCGCGAAGCAGAGCCGCTCCACGCTCCCAGGATCGCCGCCGGGTCTTCCCGCAACGCCTTGTGCGCGTCGGCCATGAGCGCGACCAGCACCTCTTTCGGGAGGCCGTTCAGGGCGGCTTGCGCCGCGCGAACCGCAGTCGCGTCCGGATCCCACGCCGCCTCTGCGATCGCCAGGCAGCATGGATGCTGTTGGCCGAGCCGCTTTTCGGCGGCTGCCTGCAGCGCCTGGAAGAAGGTCTTGCCGGTGGTCTCGAACATCTCAGGCCTCCCCCAACATCCCGGCCTCAGCAAGGAGGATTGCGATGACGGAACATGCGCGCGTGGAATTGCTGGAGAGACGCCTGTCGCTCGTGGCGGCCCTGTCGGCGCTGAACGCGGAGGCCCTGAAATGGACCCAGTTCCTAGGGGCAATCGAAATGGACATCCTGCGCATGGAGCTCGAGATCGGCCGGAGCGGCGCCTCCGAGCAACTGGTGCGGGACTTGCATGGCGCGCAAACGAGCGCCGATGGAATCCGCACCGCGCTGTCGGACTGCGAGGAACGCATCGCCGCCGCCGAGCGGCAGGTGGACGAGGTCGACCGCCTGCTGGCCGCGGCCTGATGTAAACGAAGGGAGATTGAAGCGTGAACCAGCAGAACATACGCCACCTGACATTGTTCGACCTGCTCGCCAGAAGCTGGACGCTGCCGTCGGCCGTCGAGGCTCTGCTCTTCAGCACCGACAGTTCCGTGGCGGCCTTTGCCTGCGCGAACGGGACGATTGCCCTTGCTTCGCTCGCCGACCCCGAGCCGCCGGAGTCGCGTGTCAGGGTAAGCGGCGATCTCGGCCAGACGACCATCCGGCCGCGCGAGAGGCCGCCGGTTCCACTCATCGTCACGGAGCATCTCCGCGACGGCGCGCCCCTGATTGCAGCGTCCGGACAATCCGGTTTCCTCGCAGGAGCGTCGGACGGCAGGGTTGTGCGCGTGACAGCGACCGGCGAGATCGACAACACGGACATCCGGCTGGACGGCGCGATCGTGGCCCTCGATCACGCCCGCGGGCAAGGCCTGACGGCCGTCAGCGACGGCGCGGACGTCCTCCTTGCGACCGCTTCGGGCGGCACCATCCGCTCGCTGCCGCGGCAGGGCGGCGGCAATGTCGCGGCGCTCGGCTTCTCTCCCTCGGGCCGGCAGCTTGCCGTGTGCCGCGGCAATGAGATTTCGATCTGGACGCTCGTGGGCGAACCCGCCCCGATCCGGACGATCGGTTTCCCCCAGGCGCCGGCAGCGGTGCGGTGGAGCGCCGACAGCGAATGGATCGCCTACCCGCTGGCATCCGGCGGATTCGGCGTCGCGCGCCTGGCCGACGGCAAGGCGGGCACCGTCAGCGATTTCCCCGCCAAGGTGCGCACCGTGTCGTGGAGCGAACGCGCCGACGCGCTGATAGCCTCCGGCGCCTTCCGCATCGCGGCCTGGTCGATGAAGCTTCCGCCGCTCGAAGGCGAGACCGGAGGCGCGCTCGTCACCGGACGTCCCGGCCTGGTGGTGGTCGAGGCGGTGGCCGGCCATCCGACCCGGCCGCTCGGCGCCGCCGGTTTCGCCAACGGTCAGATCGTCGTCGCCCGGATCGGCGAGCGCGACGAACTTCTGGTCAAGCAGTCCGGCGGAGCTGCCACCGCCCTGGCCTGGTCCGCCGATGGCCGCCATCTGGCGGCGGGCACGGCGGACGGAGGCGCCAGCCTCATCACTTTCCCCGCCCAGATGTTCAAGTGACGGGCGGCAACGAACAGGAGGAAACGATGCAGACACAACAGACACAGTTGACCCCGGAAGAACTGAGCAAGGACGATTTCTTCCAGCGGCTTGCCAAGCTGTCGGAAGAGATGGTGGCCAAGCACGGCAAGGATTTTTCGATGGGCGCGCTGGTGCTCGCGGCCCGCTGGATCGCGGAAAACCGCATCGGCGGCGAAGCGAGCGCGGGGAAGCCATCGTGACGGCGCCATGCCGCGGCGGCGCCGCGGCTGGCAGATCAGCAAAGGCGTCACGCCGGTGGATGCCGGCGGATGGCCATCTCGGCGCGCTCGCCCTGGTAGATAAGGCAGACCGTGCGCAGGAGCGACGCGAAGTTCGCGACCTCGCCATGCAGGTCCACGGCCTCCTCGTAGAGCGAAGCGACAAGGCGCGATACGGACATGCCTTCGCCGGCGGCGATGGCATCCAGTATTTCCCAGAACGCGGTCTCAAGCCTGATGCTCGTCGACTGTCCCGAGATGCGCAGGGAACGGCTGGTCTGCGTGAAGCGACGAGGATCCTGCCTGGCCAGGAGCTTGCACATGTCTCCTCCCGGTGTTTTTCGGGGAGCGGCGCCGATCCGGGCGCAGCTTGCCCAGGCGTTGCTTGCGCGGCTCCAGGTTTCATTGATGCCAATGGACGACATTGCGGCCTCCTGATGCGCGGAAGCGGCACGAGGCAACCGCACGCTGCCCCGCGACCTGGTTCGGCATCCCGGGCCTGGCCGGACGGCGTTCGCGCGGCCAGGCCCGGGATCGCAATCCCCCTGTCAGGGGATAAGCACCGCGCGGCCGTGGATCTTGCCGTGGTGGAGATCATGCAGCGCCCTGTTGGCGTCGGTGAGCCGGTATTCGACCGTCGTGAGGTCGACCAGGCCGCGATCGGCCAGCGCCATGAGCTCGACAAGCTCGGCCCAGGTGCCGACCAGATTACCGATGATGTTCTTTTCGGTGATGACCATGTCGACGGTCGGAACCTTGATGTCCTCGCCATAGCCAACGACATAGTAGCTGCCCATCGGCCGGGTCATCGCCAGGCCCTTGGCCGTGGTGCCCTTCTCGCCGACGAAGTCGATAACCGCCTCGGCGCCCTGGCCATCCGTCAGTGCCAGCACGGCCTCGACCTCGTTGCCGTCCGCCTTGACCAGCTTGTCGGCGCCGATGCGTCCGGCGAGCGTCAGCGAGTCGTCCGATTTGTCGACAACGATCACATCCGCCGCGCACATCGCCTTGAGGCACTGGATGCCGATGTGCCCGAGGCCGCCGGCGCCGATCACCACGCAGCTTTCGCCGGGCAGCAAATGCCGACTCGCCTTCTTGGCGGCACGATAGGCCGTCAGGCCCGCATCCGCGTAAGGCGCGACATCCTTCGGCGCCAGCGTCTTCGGCAGCGCCACGATGTTGCGCTCGGAGGTGCAAAGATATTCGGCGTAGCCGCCGTTGCAGTCCAACCCCGGGAACTTTCCCGGACCGTGCATGTCGAAGCCGCGGCGGCACGCCAGGCAGGTGCCGCCGGAGATCTTCGGATGGACGATGACCGGATCCCCGACCTTGATGCCTTCCACTTCCTTGCCGATCGCCTCGACCCAGCCGGCGTTCTCGTGGCCCATGATCAGCGGCAGCAGGGCGTCTCCGGTCGGATCCATATGCGGGCGCCATACGCCCTCGATGATGTGCAGGTCCGTCCGGCACACGCCGGCGCCGCCAATGCGCACGATCACATCCGTGGACCTGGTGATCTTCGGGTCCGGGACCTCTTGCTGGGAGACCCATTCGCTCCCGGTCAGGCTGTCGTCGTATCTGGTGAGAACCTGGGCTTTCATTGTTGTTTCCTCCGCGGGCTCGAGCATTGCGCCGGCCTTCGACCAGGAGATCAGCAACCCGCGTGCCAGATCACAAACGTCAATGAAATCAGCGATTTGAGATTCCCACCCCGGCACGAAGCCGTTCATCGGCTGAACAGCGCCGGGCACAAGCTGTCCAGTTTCCAGCCAAGCCCAAGTCGACGTCGCGGAGCGCCCAGCGTGCGCACGACGCAGCGGAGGAAGCATGTTGCACCAGTCCGGAATTGACCGCGCGCGTCAGGCCCTGGAACGGGGAGACCGGCTGCCCGGCGGGACGCTGCCGCCGACAATCGCCGAGAGCTGGCAGCGCTGCCGCGATCTCGGGCTCGACCCCCGCTCGGTCCCGAACGGCGAGGTGATCGCCTTCGCCGAGGTGACCCGCAAGCGCGAGCAGGTCGCGGCGCTGCGACGCCTGGCGATCGCCGAGATGAAGCTGCTGCATTCCCAGATCGCGGGATCGAATTTCATCATCGCGCTCGGCGATGCCGAAGGGGTGGTGCTGGATACGATCAGCGATCAGCACTTCGCCGACAGCACCGCCGCCCGGTCTGTCATCCCCGGCAGCATATGGAGCGAGGCTCGCTACGGAACGAACGCGCTTGGACTGGCGGCGGCCGGAAAGGAGGCCGTCGCCGTCTATGGGCGCGAGCACTATTTCGCCTGCCACGGCCATTTGAGCTGCATGGCCGCGCCCATCCTCGATTCGAACGGCCGGATCCTCGGCCTCCTCGACGCCTCCTGTTCCAACGAGGCCCGCCAGCAGCATACGCACGCTTTGGTTCGCATGGCGGCCGCCCAGATCGAAAACGGCCTGATCTTCCAGGAACGCACAGAGTGCTTCATCCTGGCCTTTCACCCCCGCGCCGAATATCTGGACACGCTTTCGGCCGGCCTGGTCGCCGTCTCGCGCGACGGCGAGGTGATCTCGCTCAACAGGCCCGGCACTTCGCTGCTCGCGGGTCTTCCCGCGGCCGCGGGCAGCCATTTCGACCACTTATTCGAGGCAAGCTTCGGAGCCACGATCAGCGGCCTGCTCAATGGTGGCGTCACCACCATCCGCGACCGGGCGGGCAGCGGCGTCTTCATGGTCTGCCGCCAGATAGCGCCGGGAGGACGCGTATCGCCGGCGCGGCCGTCCGGCGTCGCGCCAGCGCCCCACATTGACCATGCGCCCGATTTCGTATGCGACGATCGCAGCTTGAAGCGGGCCGTGGCAGAGATCGGCCGGGCCGCCGCGCTGCGCATGCCGATCCACATCACCGGCGAGACGGGAACGGGCAAGGAGTTGATGGCGCGCCATGTCCACACCGTCAGCGGCAGGAAAGGCGAATTCGTCGCCGTGAACTGCGGCGCGGTTCCGGAGCAGCTCTTCATAGCCGAGATCTTCGGACATGAGCGCGGCGCATACACCAACGCTCGGAGCGAAGGATCGCCCGGCCTCGCGCGCCTCGCCGACCGGGGCACGCTGTTCCTCGACGAGGTCGCCGACATCCCCCTGCCCGCCCAGACCGCGCTGCTGCGCTTCCTCGATTCCATGGAAGTCCGCGCGGTCGGCGGACAACACACGCACAGGGTGGATGTGCAGATCGTCTCCGCCACCAACCGCGATCTTTCCGAAATGGTCGCCGAGCGCAGCTTCCGCGCCGATCTGCTCTATCGGCTCAACGCCTTCACGCTGCGTCTGCCGCCCCTGGGAGCACGTTCCGATTTCGCGCTGATCGTGCGGCACCTGATGCGCAAGCTTGCGCCGGACGCTGCCATCACCGACGCCGCGATCACCGCGCTTTCGTTGCGGAAATGGCCCGGCAACATTCGCGAGCTCCACGCCGCGCTGCAGCGTGCGCTGGTCCGCGGGGTGGATTTCGTCGACGAAGGATCTTTCGACGATTGCCCGCCGCCGGACGAAACGGACAGTTGCGAAGCCTGCCACGGAAACCCGCTCGACGAGAACAGGTGCCGAGAAATTCGCCGGACCTATCGCGATGCATCCGAAAATATCTCGGAAACGGCCCGCCGGCTCGGCCTTTCGCGAACGACTGTGTACAAACATCTCGGCTTGTGATCGGCGATTCCAGCCTCCGAAGA
>NZ_RZTO01000230.1:0-7950 GCF_003997225.1 Mesorhizobium sp. M2C.T.Ca.TU.002.02.1.1 | reverse complement strand
AGGCCGTTTCGCGCGGCGGGATCGTCGATGATTGGGAAACGCGGCATGAGCCTTGAAAGAGACTGGGACTCGATCCGGCCCGACCGAGGCTTCCGCGTGGCGGACGCCGGCATGGGCATCCTGCGGATCACGCTTCTCTTCGGTTCGGCCGCCGTGGCGCTGGCGCTGATCGCGACGCCTTTCCTGGACAACCAGACCCGGCCGCAAAGCGCCCGCGACGGCTTCTCCGGCGGGCTCGACATGACAGCGACCGGATCGATCGGCCATCGCCTCAATACATATACCGTGCGCCGCAGCGTGCTGCAGCCCCTGCCCAGTTCAATCTGCGTCATCCGCAACGACGGCAGCCGCAGCGGCGAGTGCTGACGTGGTTAACGATTTTCCGGCACAGCGATGTTTCACTTGCTGTTAAGCTTTTACCGTTAACCTTTCTTAACAGGTAGGACATTAGAATTTCTGCATAGGGATGGATGACCATGAAAAACCTGCTGCAGCAATTCATTGAAGACGAAACGGGCGCCACAGCCATCGAATATGGCCTGATCGTTACCGTGCTGTCGCTCGTAATCATCGGTGGCGTCGGCAGGGCCATGGATGCGCTCCAGTGGTTGTTCAGCGATAATAACAGCAGGCTGGTTCAGGCCTTCTCCCGCTGATGAAGCCGATCAGGCCTTCGCAGGCGCAGCGGTCAACCTTTCGGCGGGTTCTCCAGGATTGTCTTCAGCGAGACCCTGGCCGATCCGGGCTTGAGCGGCTTCTGCTGCGAGGCGTCGGGCGCCCAGCCCGACATCCAGACGATCGAAAAGCTTGCTCGGATACGGCCGTCCGGATCCGAGAACCGCTCGGCATAGATTTCGGCGGCGCGGGCAAACAGGCGTCTGCCGGCCGGCCGGCGGCTGCGATCGAGAAGAGGGCTGGTTTCGCCCATGGCGCGCAGATCGCCGGCCAGATCGAACAGCGTATCGTAGCGCACCGCGACCGTTTCGACATCGGCGACCGGCAATGCCAGGCCGGCGCGCTGCAACAGCGCGCCCGCGTCGCGCACGTCGGTGAAGGGAAGGATGCGCGGGCTCGCGCCGCCGTATAGCTCCGTTTCGGCCGCAAGCATGCTCTCGCGCAATTCCGCCAATGTGCCCGCGCCGGCGAGAGCGCCGAGGAACAGCCCGTCCGGTCGCAGCGCACGGCGGATTTGCGCGAGCACGCCGGGAATGTCGTTCATCGCATGCAACGAGAGCAGGGAGACGACGAGATCGAGGCTGCCCTCCTCGAACGGCACGGTCTCCGGCGGCGCTACCAGGCCGGGATTGCCGGCCAGAAACGCTTCGTCCATCTCGACGCGCAGGATTTCGCCGGCCTTGCCGCTGTCGGCAAGCACCTGTGCCGCCGCCGATGTCTGACAGAACATGGCCGCTGCCTTGCCGAAACGGCGTTCGACGGCACCCAGCCGATCGGCAAGGTCCTCCGCGGCGCGCCGCATCAGGAAATCAGCGCCTTCGACGGGGCGGGCAAGAGCCCTGCGCTTGCGCGCGAGCCAGAGCTCGGTGTCGATCAAGGGCTGCAATGAAAAGCTTCCTGTTGTCCGCGCATGCCGGAGTGGTGTTAAGGTGGCGCGAGGTTCCTTTTCACGTGGCCGATCCGGTGCACAAGATCAAGACCATAGCGGTCCAGGATATGACGCGGCAGGCACTTGCCTGGCCGGCGCGCCTGTTGTTCCCACCGGTCTGCGCAGGCTGCCGTCGCCATGTGTCGCAGCCTGGCGTCTTGTGCGGCGCCTGCTGGCCGAAGCTGAGACTGCTGGAAAAACCCTGGTGTCCGGTGATGGGAACGCCCTTCACCCACGACATGGGCGAGGGGTTTTTGTCCGCCGAGGCGATCGCCGATCCGCCGCCCTTCGAGCGGGCGCGGGCGGCCGTCGTCTATTCGGGCGTCGCGCGGCAGATGGTGCAGGGGCTGAAATATCAAGATCGAACCGACCTTGCGCCCTGGATGGCGAACTGGATGATGCGCGCCGGCGCGGAGCTGATCGCGGAGGCCGACCTGATCGTGCCGGTGCCGTTGCATTGGCGGCGCTTCTTCCGGCGCCAGTTCAACCAGTCGGCGGAGCTCGGACGGGCCGTTGCAAAGCTCGGCGGGCTGCCCTTCTCGCCGTCCGCGGTCAGGCGCGTGAAGCTGACGCGCCAGCAGGTCGGGCTCGAACGGCACGAGCGCGAGGAGAATGTGCGCGCCGCCTTCCGCGTGCCGCCGCACGCCGAAATCGAGATATCGGGGCGCCGGGTGCTGGTCGTCGACGATGTCTACACCACCGGCGCCACGGCGCGGGCGGTCGCCAAGGCGTTGAAGAGGGGTGGCGCCGGTGCGGTCGACGTCCTCACTTTCGCCCGTGTGCTGCCGGGGGACTTTCGGCCAGATGACTCCGCGACTATATAGGGTTCAGTTGTTTTGCAGCATGTCGCTTTCGTACGATCACTGGACGGCATGCCCGAGCAGGATTTGCCGGCCAATGGCGGATGTGACGATCTATACGCGAATGATGTGCGGCTACTGCAGCGCCGCCAAGCGGCTGCTCGACCGCAAGGGGATAGCCTATACCGAGCATGATGCCTCGTTCTCGCCGGAACTGCGCCAGGAAATGATTTCCAGGGCGCATGGGCGGGCCACCTTTCCGCAGATTTTCATCGGCGACACACATGTCGGCGGCTGCGACGATCTCCATGAGCTGGAGTCGCAGGGCCGGCTGGACGTGATGCTCGCCAACGGGAGATGACCATGGGTGTTTTCAAGGCCGCCGCTGTGCAGATGCGTTCGGGCACCAGCCCGGAACGCAACGCCGCCGACATGGAGATCCTGGTCCGGCAGGCCGCCGGCCAGGGCGCCACCTACGTCCAGACGCCGGAAATGACCGGCGCGCTGGTGCGCGACAAGGAAGCCGGTGCGGCCGCTTTTGCCACCGAGGACAAGGACGTGGTCGTCGCCACGGCACGCAGGCTGGCGAAGGAACTCGGCATCTACCTGCATGTCGGCTCGACGGCGATCCGTCGCGCCGACGGCAAGCTTGCCAATCGCGCGTTCCTGTTTTCGCCTGACGGCAGCCTGATCGCCGGCTATGACAAGATCCATATGTTCGATGTCGATCTCGACAATGGCGAGAGCTGGCGCGAATCCGCGTCCTACGAGCCGGGAACGGAAGCGGCCGTGACCGACATCAACGGAACGAGGCTGGGCTTTGCCGTCTGCTACGACCTGCGCTTCCCGCAGCTGTTCCGCGCCGAGGCGATGGCCGGAGCCGAGGTGCTGACGGTGCCCGCCGCCTTCACGCGCCAGACCGGCGAGGCGCATTGGCATGTGCTGCTGCGCGCCCGCGCCATCGAGAACGGCGCCTATGTCATCGCCGCCGCGCAGGGCGGCCTGCATGAGGATGGGCGCGAAACCTATGGCCATTCGCTGATTGTCGATCCATGGGGGCGCGTCATCGCCGAGGCCGCGCATAACGAGCCAGGCGTGATCGTCGCCGAGATCGATCCTGCCCAGTCGCTTGCCGCGCGCCGCAAGATCCCCAATCTGAAGAATGCGCGGGACTTCACCGTCAATGCCGGGGCAAGCGAAGCGCCGCGTCTCAGGGGTGCTGCCTCTTGATCCGTTTTTCCCTGATCTGCGAACACGAGCACGAATTCGAGGCGTGGTTCCGCAGCAATGACGATTTCGACAGCCAGAAGAAGCGCGGCTTCGTCGATTGCCCGACCTGCGGCTCGCACAAGGTCGAGAAGGCGCTGATGGCGCCGGCCGTCTCGACCTCGCGCAAGCAGGAGAAGGTGGCGTTGGCCATGGGCGAGGCGCAGAAGCAGGCGCTGGCGCAGCTGAAGGCGCTGGCCGAGAAGGTGCGCGAGAATGCCGATTATGTCGGCGACAAGTTCGCCGAGGAGGCGCGCAAGATCCATTTCGGCGAGACCGACCCGCGCGGCATCTATGGCGAAGCGACACCGGAAGAGGCGCAGAGCCTTATAGAGGACGGCGTCGAGTTCATGCCGATCCCGAGTTTTCCAGATGACCGGAACTAAGGTCTGTCGATATTCAGGTGAGGCCGGCCTGCGAATGGCAGCTCCCTGCGCTTCCGGTGCTCACGTACGAAAAGTACGCTCCGCTCCGGTTCTCGGAAGCCACCATTCTCGACTCGGCCTGACCTGAATCTCAACACACCTTGGTGGAAGTTCACGAAGGTGGAAATCAAGGCACGCTCTAAGCAGTGGTCTGGCCTAAGCTTCCGATCAGTTTTTCCAGCAGTTTCGCCAGCATTTCCCGGTCTTCGCTCGTCAGACCTGAAAGGATCTGGTGCTCGTTGGCGACGTGGGCGGTGAGCGCATCGTCGGTGAGCTCGCGGCCTTTTGCGGTGAGTTGCACAATCACGCCGCGCCGGTCGCTGGGGTGTGGCGCGCGCTGGATCAGTCCGGCCTTTTCCAGACGGTCGAGGCGGGCGGTCATGGCGCCCGACGTCACCATCGTCGCCTCATAGAGCTCGGTCGGCGTCAGCGCATAGGGCGTGCCCGACCGGCGTAGCGTCGCCAGAACGTCGAATTCGCCGGCCTGCAGCCCGAAGCGGGCGAAGACCGGCGCGAGCCGGTCGCGCGCGACCAGCGCCGAGACCTCGTTGAGGCGCCCGATGACGCCCATGGGAGACACATCGAGGTCCGGCCGCTCCCGTCGCCACTGCTCCATGGCCCTGCCCGCTCGATCCATATCTCTCACCGCAAAGTATCTTGACATAAAGAATCTTTACGCTATCTTATCGGAAGATGAACCGGCCGCCAAGCGGTCACGCAGCGACAGGACAGCCCGATGAAATTTCTCTGGGATTCGGCGATCGGTCTTTTGGTCGTGACGGGCGGCCTGCTCGGCATGACGCTGCCGTTCGGCAAGCTTGCGACCGCGGCCGGAGTGCCGGCGATGGTCTGGGCCTTCGTCATTTCGCTGGGCGCCGGCGGCGTGCTGCTCTTGGCGCTTCTCTTACGCGGCGAACGCATCCGGCTGACCCCGCACAAGCTGCGCTATTTCTTCGTCACCGCGGCGATTTCCTATGCCTTTCCCAATCTCTTGATGTTCTCGGCCATCCCGCATCTAGGCGCCGGCTACACCGGCATCATGTTCACGCTGTCGCCGGTCATCACGCTGGTGTTCTCGATCCTGCTCGGCGTCAGGCGTCCCAATCTGCTCGGTATCATCGGCATCGCCGTCGGCTTCATCGGCGCGGTGATGGTCGCGCTGACACGCGGCGAGGCCGGCCAGCCGGCCGATTATTTCTGGGTGGCGATCGGACTGCTCATCCCGGTCAGCCTTGCCGCCGGCAACATCTACCGCACCGTCGACTGGCCGGAGGGCACCGGTCCGATCGAGCTTGCCGTCGGCAGCCATCTGGCCTCGGCCACGCTCCTGGTCGCCGGCATTCTGGCGCTTCTGGGCGGGCAGGCTTTCGTCCCGCTCGGCGGCGTGCCGCTGGTGGTGGTCGGCCAAGTGGCGTCGGCCTCGGCGATGTTCGCCTTCTTCTTCCGCCTGCAGGCCGTCGGCGGCCCGGTCTATCTCAGCCAGATCGGCTACGTGGCGGCGGCGGTCGGCCTGTTCGCCGGCACGCTGTTCCTGGGCGAGCATTACCAGCTTCTGACCTGGCTCGGCGCCGCCATCATCACCGCCGGCGTCTTCATCACGACCAAGGCGCAAAGCCAGACCGGCGCGCCGACGCCGGTCCGGATCGAGCCGGCATCGTCGCGCGGCTAATCCTTGTTGCTGCCGGCGGGCTCCGGCTGCGGATGTCGGCGGCGATGGGTGGCGGCGGCGCGCGCCGCCTGTTCGTAGATGCCCGTCATCAGCTCCAGCGTGCGCGCGACGTCCTCAAGCTTCTCGGCCATTTCGGGAATGCGCTTGACCGCTTCGATGAGCAGGACCGAACGGATATCGGCGTAGCGCTCCGTCACCCGGTAGCCCAGCGGCGTGACCTCATAGGTGACGCCGGCCCTGCCGCTGCCGGTGCGCGTGATCAAGCCGCCTTTCAACAGCTTGCGCAGGCTGTACTGGATGTTGGGAATGTCGTCCCGATTGGTCATCTGGGCTAGGTCGCGGACGCTTTTCGGCCGGTCGTTCATCCTGATGATGTGGAGCAGCGCGTTTTCCGGCCCGCTGGCCGAAAACTCGATCACCGTGGCGAGGCACTCAGCCTGCCAGTGGCCGAACGCCTCGTATGAGCGCATCAACGCGTACTCGACCTCCGTGACGTCGATTTCCAGCGGCGTGCGCGCCAGATGCCAGCCGCGGTCGAGCAGTTCTTCCTGTGTTTCCAAAGATTTGCGCCGGTCGTTCATTCGCCTGTCCCTCGCGCCAAGCATCGCCGACCGCGGCAATTGCGTCCACATGAATTTATGATAGACTTTCTATCATAAATTATAATCAAAAATATGAGGAGAACATCGTCATGAGCATGCTCGACAAGTCCACGCCCGGCACGCAGCCTTTCTTTCTCGGCACCTTCGCATCCAACTGTTCCGGCGGCATGACCGTCACCAAGGTCGCTGAGCGCTGGGACAATTCCTGGGACAACAATCTCAAGTTGGCCCGGCTGCTCGACGAAGCCGGCATCGACTTCATGCTGCCGATCGCCCGCTGGATCGGATACGGCGGCGAAACCAATTTTCACGGCAACGTGCTTGAGACGATCACCTGGGCGGCGGGCCTGTTGGCGCTCACCCGTAACCTCACAGTCTTTGCCACTACCCATACAGCGGCGAACCATCCGGTGGTCGTGGCCAAGCAACTGGCGACCATCGACCAGATCAGCCGCGGTCGCATCGGCCTCAACATCGTCGCCGGCTGGAACAAGCCGGAATACGAGGCGCTCGGGCTGACGCTTCCCGACGACCACACCACACGCTACGGCTACGCGCAGGAATGGTTCGACATCGTGCGCGCCCTGTGGAGCCGCACGGAAGCCTTCGACTGGGACGGTACCTGGTTCAAGCTGAAGAATGTGCTCGGCGACCCGCGTCCATCATCGCCGCTACCGATCCTCAACGCGGCCGGCTCCGAGGAAGGGCGCAAATTTGCCGTCCGCAACGCCGATTTCCTGTTCACGCCTGCGATCGATCTCTCGCGCTCGAAGGATGAGATCGCGGCGCTGACGGAACAGGGCAAAGCGGCGGGTCGGGACGTCGATGTGCTGACCTTCGCCCATGTCGTGTGCCGCCCCACGGAAAAGGAGGCAAAAGACTATCTCGAGCATTTCGGACGCGCCAACGCCGATTGGGCGGCCGTCGACAATCTCGTGCGGCTGCAGTTCGCCCATGCGCAATCCTTCCCGCACGATCTTCTGGCGCTTATCCGCGACCGCATGGCGGCGGGCCATGGCGGGTTTCCGCTGACCGGCACGCCCGAGCAGGTGGCCGACGGCATCATCGCCCTGCACCAAGCCGGCTTCCGCGGCTCGACCTTGTCCTTCGTCGATTATGTCGAGGAATTCCCTTATTTCCGCGACACGGTCCTGCCTATTCTTGAACAGAGGGGCATCCGCATCGCGCCGGCCGCGATGCAGTCGGCGGCTTAGAGCAATTCCAGGAAAAGTGTGATCGGTTTTCCGTCCGGAATTGCGTCAAAGAAAAGAGGAGGCGGCAATGCCTAACGCAGAAGGCCCGGTCAGCGTCGCGGATTTCCGCGCCGCCATGCGGCTCATCGTCGGCAATGTCAGTGTCATCACCGCCGGCGTCGGCGACGACCGCACCGGCCTCGTCGTGATTTCCGTGGTGTTGCTGTCAGGGGAGCCGCCGAAGGTGATCGCCTGTGTCAACCGCTCCTCGTCGACCTGGCCGATCATCGAGCGCTACCGGCATTTTTGCGTCAATTCGCTCGGGCCTCAGCATCAGCGGGTGGCCGAGCGGTTCTCCGGCTTCGGCGGCATCAAGGGCAAGGACCGCTACG
>NZ_RZTO01000022.1:0-18947 GCF_003997225.1 Mesorhizobium sp. M2C.T.Ca.TU.002.02.1.1 | reverse complement strand
GTTCATATCCTCTATAAAATCGTATAGGATATCCTATTGAATTGGCCGAAGCATCATGTTAGGGCTTGCTCCTGTCAAGAGGTAACCGATGGAAAATCCCGACCTGACGGTTGAAACCGAAGCTCGCTCAAGCGGCCGCATCCAGCGCGCCAACAGCTTGGCGGGCGATGTCTACGAAGCAATCTTCGCGCAATTGATGTCGCTGAAGATTCCGCCGGGATCACGCATTACCGTCGACAATCTTGTCAGGGAATTCGACGTCTCGCACACGCCTATCCGCGAAGCGCTCGGGCGGCTGGAAGGCGAGGGCCTGGTCGTAAAGACCCATTTGATCGGCTATCGCGCGGCCCCGCAAATCACGCGGCGCCGGTTCGATGAGCTTTATGAGCTTCGCCTTCTGTTGGAGCCCGCTGCCGCCGCCAAGGCTACGGCGGCACTGGATGAAGAGCGCCTCGCGGTCTTGCAGGAAGCGGCAGGCGTCATGGCCCGGCGGGTGGGGAAGGACGAGCGCCTGCGCTATTCCAACTTCGCGCGGCAGGACGCGATCTTTCACGACAAGATCATGGAGCTCGCGCAGAACGAGCTCATTCGCGAGACGCTGAACCATCAGCATACCCACTTCCATATCTTCCGCCTGATGTACCACTCGCGGGTCACTGAAGAAGCGTTGGATGAGCACGAGGCGATCCTCGCCGCGTTCGCCGCCGGCGACGCGAGCGGCGCAGCGGACGCGATGCGCGTTCACATCGAGAATTCGCGGGACCGGCTCCTGCCTGCCTTCGAGTGACGCGTCCCATGTCCATCGCCGCCCGCATCGACACAGATCGCTTTGCCGCGCCGAGCGACGCGCTGCCGGTCGCACCCATTTTGCGCGCCGAAGGCGTGTCCAAGCAATACGGCACCGTCACCGTGTTGTCGGATGTCACGCTCGATATCCTGCCCGGCGAGATCCATGCGGTCATCGGCGAGAACGGGGCCGGCAAGTCGACGTTCATGCGGCTGCTTTCCGGCTACATCGAGCCGACGCAAGGCGCGTTGTCCATGGCCGGACAGCGGGTGCGCTTCACCAGGCCGGACCAGGCTCAGGCGGCCGGCATTGCGCTGGTTCATCAGGAGATCCTGCTGGCGGAAGCGCTGACCGTCACCGACAACCTTTTTCTCGGCCGTGAGCTCACCAAGGGCGGCATGGTCGACGATGCCCGCATGCGCCGGCTCGCTGCGGCAAAGCTCGCCGAGCTGGGCTGCGAGGTCCCGGCGACGGCTCTCGTGCGCGACATTTCGCTGGCCGATCGCCAGATGGTGCAGATAGCCCGCGCGCTGCTCGACGAGCATCGTGTGGTCATTTTCGACGAGCCGACAGCCGTGCTGACGGGCGGCGAGGTCGAGCGCCTGCTCGCCATCATCTTCGAGCTCAAGGCACGGGGCATCGCCGTCCTATACATCAGCCACCGGCTCGACGAGGTGCAGCGGCTCGCCGACAAGGTGACCGTGCTGCGCGACGGCAAGATGGTCGGCACCTATCCGGGCCACACGCTGAGCCAGATCGACATGGCGCGGCTCATGGTGGGGCGCGAGCTTGCCGCCCTTTACCCTCAAAAGCAGGCGACGCGGACAAATCAGCCAATGCTGAGCGTGCTGAATGCAATGGTTCCGGGATTTGTCCGGGATGTGTCCTTCAGCGCGCACAAAGGGGAGATTCTGGGCTTCGCTGGGATGATCGGCGCCGGACGGACGGAGCTGTTCGAAGGGATCCTGGGACTTCGACCTGGAACCGCTACGGTGGAGCTCAACGGCGCTCCGATACGAATACGCTCCCAGCGCGAAGCGTTGGACGCCGGCATCGCCTATCTGACCGAGGATCGCAAGGGCAAGGGACTGCTGCTGCAGGAGCGGCTTGGCCCGAACCTCACCCTGTCGGCACTCGCCAGCTTCCATCCCGGCCTCGTCGTGAAACGGGCCCGCGAGGCCGAGGCCCTGGCGCAGGCGGTCTCCACCTACGACATCCGGCTGAAGAGCCTCGGCGCGCGCGCCGGACAACTCTCCGGTGGCAACCAGCAGAAGCTTCTGCTCGCCAAGGTCCTTCTGACCGACCCGTCCGTCGTCATCATCGACGAGCCGACCCGTGGCATCGACATCGCCAACAAGGCGCAGATCTATGGCTTCATCCAGGACCTCGTCAGACAGGGCAAAGCCTGCATCGTCATATCCTCGGAAATGCAGGAACTGGTGGGTATCTGCGACCGCATCATCGTCATGCGAGAGGGCAGGATCAGCGGCGAAGTCTCGGGCGAAACGATGACCGAGAGCCAGATAGCGCTGCTCGCGACCAGCGAGCGCGCGCACGTCGCCCAGGGAGGAATAAAGTGACAGCGCTTACCCAGTCCGTGCCGGCGCGAAACGAGCGGCGGTACCAGTTCTCATGGGCTGATGCAGGGCCGTTCCTTGCTCTTGCGGCGCTGCTTGCGCTGGGTTTCCTGGTCAACCCCGACTTCCTCTCCGCGACAAACCTCAGCAACGTGATCACGCGCAGCGCCTATGTCGCCATTATCGCGGTCGGCGCCACCTTCGTGATCTCGTCGGGCGGCCTGGACCTGTCCGTGGGCTCGATGGTTGCCTTCATTGCCGGCATCACCATCATGTTCATGAACATGATGGCGCCAAGCCTCGGCCTCTGGGCCATTCCCGCGGGGATGGCGATCGCGGTCGTGACGGGGCTGCTTTGCGGCCTGGCAAATGGCGTCATCGTCACCGTGGGCAAGATAGAGCCCTTCATCGCCACGCTCGGCACGATGGGCATTTTCCGGGCGCTCATCACCTACATGACCAACGGCGGCACCATCCCGATCGACAGGTCGCTGCGCGAAGCATACCGGCCTGTTTATTTCGGAACCCTGGGCGGGATCCCGATCCCTATCCTGATCTCCGCGATCGTCGCGGTGCTTGGCGCCTTCGTTCTCTACAAGACCAAATACGGCCGCAAGTGCGCTGCCGTGGGCGCAAACGAGGACGTGGCTCGCTACTCCGGCATCTCGGTGATCAAGACGCGCACCGTCGCCTATGTCATCCAAGGGGTCTGCGTCGCCGTTGCGGCCATCTGCTACGTGCCGCGGCTTGGCGCCGCCACGCCCACGACGGGACAGCTTTGGGAGCTGCAGGTCATCACTGCGGTCGTCATCGGCGGAACCGCGCTTCGCGGCGGCAAGGGGCGGATCTGGGGGACGATTGGCGGAGCGGTGATCCTCGAACTGATCGCCAACCTGATGGTGCTGTCAGACTTCGTCTCCGAATACCTCGTCGCCGCGGTTCAGGGCGTCATCATCATCATCGCCATGCTCGTGCAGCGCTTCTCCAAATAACCCGTCTCGGGACCGGGCGGGTGCCTGTGTTCGATTGGTCCACATCTCTGGGAGGTTGTTATGTTTAGTAGAAAATGGGTTGCGGCAGCCGCTGTCGGCGCCCTGATGGTCGCCGGCCAGGCGCTGGCGGCCGACAAGAAGGTGGTCGCCGTGTCAATCCCGGCGGCGGACCATGGCTGGACGGCAGGTGTCGTCTATCATGCGCAGGCGGCCGCGAAAGAGATCAACGCCGCTTTCCCGGACGTCGAGGTGGTGGTGAAAACCTCGCCCTCCGCTGCCGATCAGGTCAGCGCGCTGGAGGACCTTTCCGCAAGCCGCAAGCTCGATGCCCTGGTCATCCTGCCCTACACCTCCGAAGAGCTGACCCAGCCGGTCAAGGCCATCAAGGACATGGGCACCTTCATCACGGTTGTCGATCGCGGCCTGACCGACGCCTCTATCCAGGACCTCTACCTTGCCGGCGACAACATCGCGGTCGGCGCCAACACGGCCAAGTTCATGATCGACAAGCTCGGCGGCAAAGGGGACATCGTCGTGCTGCGCGGAATCCCGACGGTCATCGATGACGAGCGCATCAAGGGCTTCCAGGACACGATCAAGGGCACTGGCATCAAGGTGCTCGACATCCAATACGCCCATTGGAACAGCGACGAGGCGTTCAAGCTGATGCAGGATTATCTCGCCAAATATCCGCATATCGATGCGGTCTGGGCCAATGACGACGACATGCTTCTTGGCGTGCTGGAGGCGGTCAAGCAGTCGGGCCGCACCGATATCAAGCTGGCGCTCGGCGGCAACGGCATGAAGGACATCGTCAAGAAGGTGATCGACGGCGATTCCGTCACTCCGGTCGAAACGCCTTATCCGCCTTCGATGATCAAGACGGCCATCTACATGACTGTGGCCAATTTGATCGGCCAGGCTCCGGTTCGCGGCCATGTCAAGCTCGACGCGCCGCTGATCACCCAGGCCAACGCCAAGGAATATTACTTCCCGGATTCTCCGTTCTGAGAGCCGCCATCCACAATCATGGGCGAGGCGTGTTCGCGCCTCGCCGCTCCCAATCAAAGAGGACAGATCATGCCAGCCAAGAAAATCCTGATGCTGACCGGTGAGTTCACCGAGGAATATGAAATCTTCGTCTATCAACAGGCCATGGAGGCGGTCGGCCACACGGTTCATGTGGTCTGCCCCGACAAGAAGGCCGGCGATGTGATCAAGACGTCATTGCACGACTTCGAGGGCGACCAGACCTATACCGAGAAGCTCGGCCATTATGCGTTGATCAACAAGACCTTTTCCGATGCGGAGAAGCAGCTCGACCAGTACGACGCGGTCTATTGCGCCGGCGGCCGCGGGCCGGAATATATTCGCACCGACAAGCGCGTTCAGGCGATGGTGCGGCACTTCCATGAAACGAAGAAGCCGATCTTCACCATCTGCCACGGCGTTCAGATCCTGATCGCGGTCGATGGCGTCGTGCGCGGCAAGAAGGTCGGGGCCTTGGCTGCCTGCGAGCCGGAGGTGACGCTCGCCGGCGGCACCTATATCGACCTGTCGCCGACCGAGGCCTATGTCGACGGCACGATGGTTTCGGCCAAGGGCTGGACCGCGCTTGCGGCCTTCATCCGGGAATGCCTGAAAGTGCTCGGCACGGAAATCCGGCACGGCTAGGTTTGGTGCGCAGGAGGTACTTGGAGCGGGTGAGTTCGTGCCGCTCCAAGTACATAAATCGCGACTTTCGTCAGGCGGTTAACGCCTTGCGTTGCGCCACGCCTCGTACTCTCCACGAGCATCGTCGTGCAGCGGATAATAGCGCTGCAGGGGTGCGCCCTGCATGAGCTTCTCCCGGGAAAACTCTTCCCAATCGTGATGCTTCCGGGCCTCCTCGATCACCATGGCCGCCATCGAGACGGGAACCACCACCGCGCCGTCGTCGTCGGCGACGATGATATCGCCGGGGATCACCGTGACGCCGCCGCAGGCGATCGGGACGTTGACCGCATTGGGATAGATGCTGGTCTGCACATGATAGTTCGGCGTCCAGCCGCGCAGCCATAGCGGCAGATCGAGCTTTTCGACATTGGGCCGGTCGCGCATGCATCCGTCGATGACGATGCCCGCGCCGCCCCGGCCCTTGAAATAGGTCGACATCATATCGCCGAAGACGCCCGACCTCATGTCGCCGCGTGCGTCCACCACGACCACGTCGCCCTCCTGCGCGTGGTAGAGCACATGCCGGTGCAATTGCGTTTCCGGATCGGCATATTCGCCTTCGTTGAAGAGGTCCGGCCGTTGCGGCAGGAACTGGAGCGTCAGCGCCGGTCCGACGATCGACTTGCCGTGGTTCTGCGCCACCGGGCCGACCATATGCGGACTGCGGAAGCCCATATGGCCGAGCGTGCCGGCAACCGTCGCGGCGCCGATCTCCTTCAGCGCGTCGATCAGGTCCTTGGGCGGCCGGGTGATGTCGGTTGTATGCGTCATTGTCGGACTCCGGGTGAGATGGAATTACCAGTTGGTGACGGAACCGTCGCGGCGCTTGAGATGCGGCGCCTCCCAGAAACGGAAACTCTGCGCCTTGATCGCCGCCTCGTTGACCTCGACGCCAAGCCCCGGCAGATCGCCGACCGGGTAATGGGTGCCGTCCAGCCGCGGTTGCACGGGAAAGAACTCGGAATTGTCGAAGCCCAGCTTCCTTTCCGGCACCCTGGTTTCGAGCCAGGCGAAGTTGGGCACCGCGGCGCCGAGATGCACGGTCGCGGCGGTGCACACCGGGCCAAGCGGATTGTGCGGCATCAGGTCCACATAATGCGCCTCGCTCCAGCCGGCGACCTTCATCGCCTCGGTGAGCCCGCCGACATTGCAGACATCGAGCCGGTTGAACTGGTGGATGCCGCGCTCGATATAGGGCAGGAACTGCCACTTGCTGGCGAATTCCTCGCCGATGGCGAAGGGGATGTCGGTCATCCTGCGCAGGGATTCGTAGGCCTCCGGCGTCTCGTCGCGGATCGGTTCCTCGAGGAAATCGAGCACGCCGCGGCCAAGCTTGTTGCAGAAGCTCGCCGCCTCGGCCACCGACAGCCGATGATGGTAGTCGATGCCGAGCACCACGTCGTCGCCCAGCGCTTCGCGCGCCGTGTTCAGCATGGCAGCGGTGGCGCCGATCGACTCGCGCGGCTCGAAAATGTCCTTGCTGCTTTGCCCGGCGGGGAAGAAGCGGATCGCCTGCCAACCTTGCGCGCGCAGTTCGCGGGCGCGTTCGATGGCGACGTCGCCTTCGGCCTCGTCTCCGGTCGAGGCGAAGGTCGGGATGCGGTCGCGTTGCTTGCCGCCCAGAAGCTCATTGACCGGCACGCCCAGCGCCTTACCCTTGATGTCGTGGAGGGCGATGTCGATGGCGGAGATCGCCGCCTGCAGAACCCGCCCGCCTTCGAAATACTGGCTGCGATAGAGCTCCTGCCAGATGCGGCCGATCTGCATGGCGTCGCGGCCAATGAGAAACTCGCGATAATGCTCGATCGCGCCGGCCACGGCCTTCTCGCGACCGCTCAAGCCGCTCTCGCCCCAGCCGGAGACGCCCTGGTCGGTCTCGACCTTGACGAGCATCTGATTACGGGTCCCGACCCACACCGGGTAGGGCTTGATCGCGGTGATCCTCATCTTCGTCGTCATCCAAGCCCACGTTCCACGCCTGTTGCCCGCGTCAGTTGGCCCTGAGGGCCATTTCCGTTTCGCCGTCGAACAGGTGCATGCGCTCCTGGTCGAACTCGAGCCAGATCTGTTCGTCAGGCGCCACGGCGATGTTGGGCGACACGCTGATGTTGACGATGGCGCCGGAGAGGAAGGCCTGCACGAAGGTGACGTCTCCGGTCGGCTCCACCGTATAGGCCTTGGCCGGAATGGCGCCGGCGACCGCGCTCTTGTGCAGCTTGATCGTCGAATGGCGTGCGCCGAGCACGATCTTCCTGGTGGTCGCTCCCTGGATCTTGCGCGCGTTGGCTTGCGACAGCGCGAGGGACCAGCCCTCGGCGCTGGTCAGAACGGCATCGCCGTTTGCGGTGGATGCCTCCAGCGGAATGAGGCTCATCGCCGGGCTGCCCACGAAGCTTGCGACGAACATGTTCACGGGATGGGCGAAGACCTGCGCGGGCGAATCGTATTGCTGAAGGTAGCCGCCATTCATCACCGCCATCCTGTCCGCCATGGTGACGGCCTCCAGCTGGTCGTGCGTCACATAGATAATGGTCGCCTTCAGGTCCTGATGGAACCGCTTGATCTCGGACCGCATCTGCACGCGCAGCTTTGCGTCGAGGTTGGAGAGCGGCTCGTCCATCAAAAACACCGCCGGATCGCGCACGAGCGCGCGGCCGAGCGCCACGCGCTGTTGTTGCCCGCCCGAAAGCTCGCGCGGCTTGCGTTCGAGCAGCTGCGTCATGTCCAGCACGCGCGCCGCTTCCCTGACCTTCTTGTCGATCTCGTCCTTGGGCAGCTTGCGCATCTGCAGCGGGAAGGCGAGGTTCATGTAAACCGACTTCTGCGGATAGAGCGCGTAGTTCTGGAACACCATGGCGATGTCCCGGTCCTTGGGGTCGAGGTCGTTGACCACCCGGTCGCCGATAACGATGTCGCCGGACGTGACCGATGTCAGGCCCGCAACGAGATTGAGCGTGGTCGTCTTGCCGCAGCCCGAAGGACCGACGAGCGCGACGAACTCGCCGTCATTGACCGTCAGCGAAACCTCGTTGACGGCTTTGAAGCCGCCATAGGTCTTGACGAGATCTTTGAGGACCACGTGGGCCATGCGGGCAGCTCCTTAGTGCTTGACCGCGCCCTCGGTCAGGGCGCGCACGAAGTATCGTTGCAGGAGGAGGAACAGCACCACGACGGGCACGCTCATCATGAAGCTGGCCGCCATCAGGCCAGGAAAGTCCGTCGTGTTCTCGGAGAAGAAGCGCTGGATGCCCACCGGCAGCGTCAGCTGTTCGTTCTTGGAGAGGAAGGTGTAGGCGTAGATGTACTCGTTCCAGGCGCCGATGAAGGAATAGATCGCGGTGGCGATGATGCCCGGCGTCGAGAGCGGCATCACGATCAGGATGAAGGCCTGGAACCGCGTTGCGCCGTCGATGCGCGCCGCCTGTTCGAGCTGCACCGGAATGTTGTCGTAGAAGCCCTTCAAGAGCCAGATCGCCAGCGGCAGGCCGAAGGTGAGGTAGGTCAGCACAAGCGAGCCGTGCGTGTTCACCAGTCCGATCGCGCGCATCAGGATGAAGAGCGGCACGAGGAAGATCACCGCCGGGAACATGTTGCGCAGCAGGACGGCGAAGAACAGGAAGTTCCGGCCTGGGAAGGTGAAGCGCGAGAACGCATAAGCCGCGGGAACCGCCACGATCACCGAAAGGATGGTCGTGGCGGTCGAGACGATGAGACTGTTCCAGAAGAAGCGCAGGAAATCCTGGCCGACGCTGTTCTGCGGATCGAGCAGCTTCTGGTAGCTGGCAAGGGTAGGCTGGTCGGGCCATAATTGCGGCGGGAATTGCATCGCCGCGAATCCGGACTTGATCGAGGTGCTCAGCATCCAGACCATGGGCAGGGCCGTGTAGAGCAGCATGAACACGAGGAAGAGGCGCCCCGCCCATCGCCACCCATCGACGCGCTGGCGGCGACGGATCTGGTCTCGAGAGGCCGTTTCGGCAATGGTGCTCATGCGTTCCCCTCCTTCCGCTCATTGCTGCTCAACGCGCGGACATAGAAATAGCCAAGCGTCATCAGGATGAGGAACAGGAGCACGGAGTAGGCCGCCGCCACACCCCAGCGCTGCCGGCCGAAGGCGAGCTCATAGATATGGGTGATCCAGATATGCGAGGCGTTGGACGGACCGCCGCCGGTCATGATCCAGGGGATGATGAAGGAGTTGAAGTTGGCGACCGCGAGCAGCAGGATCGTCACCGTCGAGACATTGCGCAAATGCGGGAAGGTGACGTGCCAGAAGCGCTGCCAGGCATTCGCCCCATCGACTTTCGCCGCGCGCAGCAACTGTTCGGGAACCGTCTGCAGACCGGCCGTCATCATGATCATGGCGAAAGGGAACTCGCGCCAGATGTTGACGACGATAAGCGAGGGCAGCACCGTTGAGACGCTGTCGATGAAATTGGGTGGCCGCTCGGCCCATCCGAGCTCGACCAGCACCGCGCCGATGATGCCGAAATCCGAATGGTAGATCCACTTCCAGATATAGGAGGCGGCGACGGCGCTGATGACCCAGGGAATGATGAGGATGGCGCGCAGGACGCCGCGACCGATGAAGTCGCGGTGCAACGCCAGCGCGGCGGCAAACCCCAGGACGAAGGAAAAGAAAGTGGATGCGGCTGTCCAGATCAGGGTGTTGAAGGTGACCTGCCAGAACACCCCGCTGGTCAGGATGGCCGTGTAATTGTTGAAACCGACGAAGATCTTGTCACGCAGTTGCAGGCCGGGCGGCGTGTTGAAGAACGACAATTCGATCGTGTAGTAGATCGGATAGGCTATGACGACGAGCATCACGGCAATCGCCGGAAGCACATAGGCATAGTCGGCGCGATGCTCCCACATCTTGCGGAGCACATCGGACCTGCCGGATTGCAATGGTCTGCGAGCCTCGGCCTTGCCGCTCACGATCGTCACTTTGGCGTGCCCTTGTTCATCGGAACGAACCGGCTGCGTTGTCGGCGCAGCCGGTGAGATCGCAGGTCAGACTTCTAAGTCAAACAAGCAGAGCATGATGTCGTCGGAAAACCGCTTCACGCTTTTCGGCATCATGCTCTAGAGTCCGCCGCCCATCAGGTCCTTCACCTTCTTGGCCGCGTCGTCCGCCGCCTGGTCGACGGTCATCGCCCCGGTCAGGGCATTCTGCAGCATATCCGGGACGATGATGTTCATGATCTCAGGCGACTGCGGCAG
The DNA here is from genome assembly GCF_003997225.1 of Mesorhizobium sp. M2C.T.Ca.TU.002.02.1.1. Taxonomy (NCBI): domain Bacteria; kingdom Pseudomonadati; phylum Pseudomonadota; class Alphaproteobacteria; order Hyphomicrobiales; family Phyllobacteriaceae; genus Mesorhizobium; species Mesorhizobium sp. M2C.T.Ca.TU.002.02.1.1. The sequence continues at coordinate 8,652 of NZ_RZTO01000022.1, read as the reverse complement.
CGCCGGGAAGGGGATGCCGTAGGGCAGCATCGACGTCGTGACATCGAGGAACTTGATGCTGTCCAGGCGCTCCTTCATCCATTTGGTCTTGAAGCCGTTGAGGTTGCCCGGGTTCGAGCCGGCATAGGCCATCTTCAACGACCATTCAGGGCTGGTCCACATGCAGATGATTGCCTTTGCCGCCGGCTCATCCACCTTGCCGCCCTCGACATATTCCGGCTTCAGGATGTGGATGTTCGAACCGCCGAACACCACGGCGCGCTTGCCGTCGGGACCGGTCGGAATGAGGCCGTAACGCATATTGTCGATGACGGTCTGGGCCTTCTCCTTGTCGGTGCCCGTCGCCTTCTTCTGCAGGTCGAGCATGACGTTGTAGTCGGACGGATGCGAGATCATCATGCCGAGCTGGCCGGCAAGGAAAAGCGGCTGGTTGTCGGCCTGCTGGTTGGTGAGCGCCGAAACCGGCACCGATTTGTCGCGGACATACATGTCGTAGGAAGCTTGCAGCGCCGCCTTGCTTTGCGGGCTGTTGAGCTCGATGTCCTTGTAGGTCGGGTTCGCTGCCGCTTCGTCGAAGACGCCGCCGCCATAGGCCCATAGCTGCGGCATGAAGCGGTACGGCGTGTTGCCGGCATTCTTGCGCGCAACGAGGCCGTAGCCGGCAATGCCGAGCTTGTCGTGGATCTGCTTTGAATATTTGACGACGTCGTCCCAGGTTGCCGGAGGCTTGTCCGGATCGAGACCCGCGCGCTTGAAGATGTCGGCATTCCAGATGAAAGCCATCGTCTCGTTGTTGGTCGGAATGCCGTAGGTCACGCCGTCCCAGGTCACCGCCTTCATGGCGCCGGGCCAGAAATCCTCGGTCGAATAGCCGACGTCCTCGGGCTTGAGCGGCTGCAGATAGCCCTTCGACGCGAATTCGGTACCACCCAGGATCTGCAGGCGGACCGCCATCGGCGCGGCATTGCCAAGGAGCGCGGTGCGGAACTTGTCGAGCAGGTCGTTGTAGGTGAGGGCCTGTTCCTCGAGCTGAATGTTCGGGTAGGTCTTGCGGAAGGTTGCGAAGAAATCCTTGTAGTATTGGCGCAGCAGGTCGGGGTCGCCCTCGAACACGCCCTGATACCAGAATGTCAGTCGTCCCTTGTAGTCGAGCGGCGTGACCTTGGCGCAATCGCCGGCCGTGTCAAAATCCTGCGTGCCGGCAATCGAGCGGACATATTCAGGCGACCACTTGCTCAGGTCGACTGGCGGCGCCGCCAGTGCTGAAGCGGACATCAGCGACATCGTCAAAGCAGTGGAAACAGCGCCGCGCAGGACGGCACCGCCGCTTGTGATCCTCCTCATAGGTCTCCTCCAGGTTCTCCCATGCCGCTCTGCGTCGAGGCAAGCGGTCCTTGGTCGTTCGATCTCGGGGATATTTCTCCGCCCTAATGTATCCCTTCGATCACTTCATACGTTTTCAGATCGCAGAATAGCTGTCAACGCAACAAATCGTACATTGTTTGTCGAAGATGTGCATGATATCGATCGGATCGTGTATTGGACTAAGGGGGACTGGCCTTGGTGGAAACGAGCGATTTCAAAGCAGAACCACCCGAGGGGATTGACGCTCTCGGGGCATCAAGCGAGGGCGCCTCGCTTTACGAGCAGATAAGGGAAGACATCATCGAGGGACGGCTGGCTGCCAACGAACGGCTCGTGGTCACCGATCTCGCTCGCCGCCACGGCACGTCGACCAATCCCGTGCGCGAGGCGCTGCAGCTGTTGCGCGGCGAGGGCTTCGTCACCTTCATTCCCAACCGGGGCGCGCGCGTCCGGCCCATAGATCAGGATTTTGTCCGCGATATCTACGAGATCGGTGTTCTCATCGAGCCCGCCCTGACGCGCTGGTTTGTCGGAATGGCGACCGAGGAGGACATCGCCGAACTCGAACGGCTCCAGGGCCTGATCGAAGAGAACAACTTCGCCGACACATTCAGGCACAGCGAACTGGACACCGCCTTCCACACCGTGATGTACCAGCGGCACTACAACCGCCACGCAGCCGAGCTCTGGTGGAAGCACCGCGAAGTGCTGCGGGCCGTGAGCCGCCGTTTCAATTTCACGCTTGCCCGGCGCGCCGCGATCATCCGCGAGCATCGCGAGCTCATCGCGTTGGTAAAATCGGGAGAAGCCGACAAGGCGGCCGAACTCATTGCTCGCCATGTCGAGGGCTCCGGCCGGCATGTTCTCGAACACATGCGCGCGCGCAGCGCTGCCCAGGCAGGGTAGCGGATCCGCAACGTCGTCAGCCTGGCCATTTCAGAGAGGATAGTTCAGATGAAAATCACGAGCATTCGGCCATGGCTGATCAAGTCCGACGCTTCCTACTGGGGAGAGTACCTGTTCGTCGAAGTGACGACCGACGAGGGGGTGAGTGGTTGGGGCGAGATCACCACCACGACGAAGCTCGCCAACCGCGCGCTCTGCACGATCCTGCGGCAGATCGGCGCCGCCGTGACAGGCGAGGATCCGGCGCGCATCGAGCATCTCTGGCACAAGATCTTCCGCAGCTTCACCTATATGGGCAGCCGCGGCGCCGCGGTCGAATGCGTGAGCGCCATCGACATAGCGCTTTGGGATATCCGCGGCAAAGTGCTGGGCAAGCCGATCTATGAGCTGCTGGGCGGGCCGGTGCGCGACGAAATCGCGCTTTACACCCATCCCAACCAGACCAAATTCACCAGCAAGGAAGCGGTGGTCCGCGAGATTCGCGACATCGTGGAGTCCGGCCACACCGGGCTCAAGTTCGATCCGTTCCCCCACCAGGGTCCCAGCGTCGATGGCGTGGCCCGCGAAAGGCGGGACGGCTATCTCGACGGTAGCATGACCCGCAAGGACGAGCGCGAGGCGGCCGAGCTCACCGCTCTCATCCGCGAGACGGCGGGGCCCGATGTCGACATCCTCATCGACGCGCATGGGCGCTTCGATGTTCCGACCGCCATTCGTCTCTGCCGCAGCCTCGAGGAGGCCGGCCAGATCGACTGGTTCGAGGAGCCGTGCCCGCCCGAGAGCCTCAACGCCCTCAAGCAGGTGCGCGAGAAGGTCAGCGCCGCCATCTCCTGGGGCGAGCGCGGCCATACGAAATGGGATTTCGTGCCGGTGCTCGAGGGCAAGCTCGCCGACTACATCATGCCCGACGTCACCTGGACCGGCGGCATCACCGAGCTCAAGAAGATTTCCGCCCTGTGCGAAGCCTACTACGTCCCCGTGTCGCCGCATGACGCCGCCGGACCGATCAACGTGGTCGCGGGAGCGCAGGTGATGATGACGGTTCCCAACTTCTACAAGCTCGAGACCTCGGAATGGAACCTGGGCAAGTACGACCACCTCATCGACAAGCCGCTCGACGTTTCGAACGGCCACCTCAGGCTGACGACGAAGCCGGGTCTCGGTGTCGAGATGAACCGCGACTACCTGCAGGCCCACGAGATCGAGCTGGCCTAGCGGCGTTCCAAGTCGGCAAGCGGGCGGGGCACAACCCATCGAGCAGAACGAGGACGAGTCATGCCAAAAACGGATGGAGCCGACGCGGCCCTCAATCGGGTCAACACGAATTCCAAGCCGTCCGACCTGCACATCACCGACATGCGGGTGGCCGAAATCGTCGGCGCGCCATTCACCTCGGCGCTGCTGAAGATCTACACCAACCAGGGGATCGTCGGGCTTGGCGAGGTGCGCGACGGCGCCAGCGCCACCTATGCGCTGATGCTGAAGAGCCGGCTGCTCGGCGAAAACCCCTGCGATGTCGACCGCCTGTTCCGCCGCATCAAGCAGTTCGGCGGCCATGGGCGGCAGGGCGGCGGCGTATCGGCGGTCGAGATCGCGCTCTGGGACCTCGCCGGCAAGGCCTATGGCGTCCCGATCTACCAGATGCTCGGCGGCAAGTTTCGCGACCAGGTGCGCGTCTATTGCGATACGGACGCCGAGAAGCCGAGCGGCACCGAGACCGGCAAGCGCCTGAAGGCGCGCATGGAGCGCGGCTTCACCTTCCTCAAGATGGACCTGGGCTTGATGCAGATCGCCCACATTCCGGGCGCTGTGACAGCGCCCGCCGGCGCGCTCGAAGGATTTCACGCCAATCCGCGTGGCCGTGGCGGCACGATCGAGGAGCGCAAGGCCCGTAACCTCGCCTATGACGCGCAGAACGTGCAACACCCGTTCACGGGCCTGCATTTCACGGAAAAGGGCATCGACCTGCTCGAGCAATATATCCACGAGGTTCGCGAGGTCATCGGCTACGAGATCCCCTTGGCCATCGACCATGTCGGCCACATCTCGCTGCAGGACGGCATACGCCTGTCGCGCCGCATCGAGAAATATGTCCCCGCATGGCTCGAGGACGTCATTCCCTGGCAATACACCGAGCAATACCGGCAGCTGCAGCAGGCGACCTCGGTGCCGATCTGCACCGGCGAGGACATCTACCTGAAGGAAGGCTTCGAGCCTTTGCTTGCGAGCGGCGGCGTCTCCATTATCCATCCGGACCTGCTCACCAGCGGCGGCATCCTCGAGACCAAGAAGATCGGCGACATGGCGCAGGACCACGGTGTCGCCATGGCCATCCACATGGCCGAAAGCCCGATCGCCGCGATGGCCGCGGCCCATGTCGCGACCGCGACCGAGAACTTCATGGCGCTCGAATACCATTCCGCCGATGTCGACTGGTGGGACGACATCGTCACCGGCATCCCCAAGCCGCTTGTGAAGGACGGCTTCATCACCGTTCCGGACAAGCCGGGCCTGGGGATCGACGATGTGGTCGACGAGGTGATCAGCCAGCATCTGCAGCCCGGTGTCACGGGGATATGGCAATCCACCGGGCATTGGGACAATGAATATAGCTGGGACCGGACCTGGAGTTAGCCCAGCCCCCTTGCCCTCATTCCCCCAGGCTCACAGGGCCACCGACCGACCATTCATGTCGACCCCTTCGAAGGGAGAGGCGAAGAAAGAAACGGACGAAACCATGATCTACGAACTGCGTATCTATGACTGCCTGCCGGGCAGGCTGCCGGCTTTGCTCAAGCGCTTTTCCGAACAGACGCTGGCCATATGGGAGAGCCATGGCATCCGCCAGGCCGGGTTTTTTACCACGGCGATCGGCGAGAACAGCAATCGCCTCACCTATTTCCTCGCCTGGGAATCGTTGGCCGAGCGTGAGGCGAAATGGACGGCCTTCGTCACCGATCCGGTATGGCACAAGGCCAAGGACGAGTCTGAGCGCGACGGGCAGATCGTTGCCAATATCAGCAGCCAGCTGCTCACGCCGACAGCTTTCTCGTCTGTGAAATAGGACTGCGCCATGAAGATCACCGACCTGCGCTGTGCCGTCATCGGCAAGCACCCCATCGTCCGCGTCGTCACCGACGAGGGTCTCTACGGCCTGGGCGAGGTCGAATACACAAAGACCTACCTAAAACCCTTCGTGTTGCATTTCCGCGAGGCGCTGATCGGCGAGGATCCGACCGACGTCGAGCGGGTGATGCTGAAGATCCGCCAGCGCGGCTCCTTCAAGCCCTATGGCGCGGCGGTCAGCGCCATCGAGCATGCGCTGTGGGACATCGCCGGCAAGGCCGCGGGCGTGCCGGTCTACAAGCTGCTCGGCGGCAAGGTGCGCGACAAGGTGCGCGTCTATAACGGCTCGATCCGCCGCAAGCGTACGGGCGACCGGCCGGAGGACTACGCGGCCGACGTCAAATGGATGATGGAGCAGCCGCAGAACTTCTTCATGGTCAAGCAGGGCATCTCGTTCCACTCCAACATGAAAGACAGTGTCGAGGGTTTCCACTACGGCGTGACGCAGAAGAAGGCTGGCTATCACGGCGCGATGGATCAGGGCGTGATCAGCGAGCGCGGTTTCAATCACATGCTCGACTGCGTGATCGCGATGAAGGAGGTGCTGGGAGACAAGGTCAGCCTGGCGCTCGACTGCGGCCCGGGCTGGATGCTGCCGGACGCGATCAAATTCGCCCGGGCGGTCGAGAAGTACAATCTGATGTGGCTCGAGGACATGCTGACCGGCGACTATGTGCCGTGGGTCAATCCGCAGGCCTATCGGGAGCTGACCACCTCAACCTCGACGCCGATCCATACCGGCGAGCAGATCTTCCTGCGGCACAATTTCAAGGAGCTGATCGAGACCCAGGCCGTGCGTGTCATCGGCCCCGATCCGGCCGACATAGGCGGCATTGCCGAGCTCAAATGGGTCGCCGAGCACGCCTATATGCACTCGATCCTGATGGCGCCGCATGGCACCGCCAACGGCCTGCTCGGCCTCGGCGCGCTGATCAATGTATGCGCCGCCTTGCCCGCGAACTATATCGCCTTCGAATATCCCAGCGCCTCCGACCCTTGGTGGGAGGACCTCGTAATCGGTCTGCCGAAGCAGATCGTGAAGGACAGCATGGTGGATCTGCTGGAAGCGCCGGGGCTGGGCCTCGATATCGACGCCGAAGCAGCACGGAAATATCTCAAGGAAGAGGATGCGGGCTTCTTCGACTGAGCTTCCTGGCAACCCGGCCTTTGGGTGCCGGGGACTGCGGCGACTGTGAGGTCGCCGATCAGTTCACTGTGTCCGCCAGTCATGCTCTTGGCGGAACCCGAGGACGTCGCGCAACTTCCGGTTCGAGATCGGTCCTTCGAATACGTCCATGGCGCGGGTGACCGGTATGTTGGGCGCATGCTTTTTGAGAAACTCCGCCGTCGGCAATTCAGACACGATGTTGTCGTTGACGGCGTTGAATATCTGGAACCCCAGGCTGTCCTTCTCGATGCACAGGTGGACGATCTGGCCGAGATCGCGCGCGTCCATATAGGTCCAGGCGTCGCGCCGTCGCTTCGAGGGATCGGCCAGGAATTCCGGAAAGCGGGTATAGTCATGCGGTTCGACGACGCCGCCGATCCGCAGCGCATAGATGTCGGCTCCCGTGCGGGAGGCGAAAGACCGCGCGATCCTCTCGCCCAGCAGTTTGGAAAGGCCGTAGCTGTCGGTCGGATCGGCGTCGTAATCCTCATCCACCGGGAACGACGTGAAATCGCGTTCACCTTCGGCAAAACAGACGCCGTAGACCGTTTCGCTCGAAGCCGTGACGATCTTGCGGACGCCGAGCTTGGTGGCGGCCTCGATCACGTTGTAGGTCGACTGCACATTGGCCGCGAACATGGCGTTGTCCGGCCGCAGGAATATGCGCGGCAGCGCCGCGAAATGGACGACGGCGTCGACCGGGCGGCGACCCTTGCCGCCGAAATACTCGCTGAACCCGAAATGCAGCGTCAGCGCATTGTAGGTTTCGCCGGCGTCGGCAAGGTCGGTGATGACGGTGTCGACACCCGGCACATCGAGCGGCGTCAGGTCGAGATTCAGGACCTGATGCCCGCGTTTCAGCAGATAGGGTATGACGTGACGGCCGATCTTGCCGCTGCCGCCGGTGAAAACGATCCGTTTGCCCATGGCTTCCTCACAACGGGTTCATCTGATCGAACAACGGCATCCGGCCTGCAGGCCGGATGATCCGTTATTCAAAAATGCCGAAGCCGGGCACGGCGTGTTTATGGACGCCATCCATGTTGAGCTCGACGCCGATGCCGGGCACGTCGGACACGGCGATATGCCCGTCCTCGACGATGGACCTCGCGCCGTTCGGCAAGCGGACATAGCTGTCCCATGCTTCCCGCTCCTCGAGCGCGTGCCATTCCAGAACCAGGAAGTTCGGCACGCTGGCGCAGACATGGCATGTCGCCATCGTGCCCAGCGGCGTCGACACCAGATGCGGCGCGAAGGGCACGTAGTACATCTCGGCGAGGTTCGCGATCTTGCGGCTTTCCGCCAGGCCGCCGCATTTCGGCACGTCGGGCATGACGACGTCGGCGCCGTAATTCTGGAACAGCTCGCGGAAGCCCCAGCGCAGGTAGAGGTTTTCCCCGACGCAGATCGGCGTTTTCGTACGCATTCTGATCTGCTTCAGGGCCTCGACATTTTCCGCCGGGATCGGCTCTTCAAGCCACAGAAGATTGAAGCGCTCCATCTCGGCGGCGATGCGGCTGGCGCTGAGCACGTCATAGCGCGCATGCAGGTCGATGCAGAGATCGATGTCCGGGCCGACCGCTTCGCGCACCGCCGCCACACGCTCCACCATGAAGCGGAGTTCCGCGCCGTTGATGGTGTGGTTCATCCGGTCGAATTTTGTTGGATGGTGCAGATTGTCGATGTCGAACTTCAGAGCGGTGAAGCCCTCCTCAACCATGCGACGGGCGCGGGCCGTACATCCTTGCGGCGATCCCGATTCGTCATCGCCGTCGCCGCAATCGGCGTAGAGCCTTATCCGGTCGCGGAACTTGCCGCCGAACATGCGGTAGAGCGGCTGGCCGGCGGCTTTCGCCGCCACGTCCCATAGCGCCATTTCGAGCCCGGTGAGGGCGATGAGAAAGACGCCGGCCTGCGCGCCGGAAAACACGTGATCGCGGCGGATCTTGTCCCAGCAATATTCGACATTGCGCGGGTCCTCGCCGATCAGCTCCGACTTCAGCTCCGAGATCAGCCCGACGATTGCGGCCGCGCACGCATCGGGATTGGCTTCGCCATAGCCGGAGATGCCGGCGTCCGTATCGATC
>NZ_RZTO01000229.1:0-7950 GCF_003997225.1 Mesorhizobium sp. M2C.T.Ca.TU.002.02.1.1 | reverse complement strand
GTCTTAAATCGATCAATCTCGGCGCCGGCGGGATGTTCAAGAACCAGGGCCTGATGACCAACCAGGGCATCGGCGTTGTGGCGACGGTCGACGTCACCGGCGGCTGGACCCAGGACAATACCGGCTCCTTCGTCACCGATATCGACCTCGACAACCAGATCACCGACAAGCTGACCTTGACGGAGACGGGCGATTTCGCCGGCACGGCGCCGCTCAACTTCCTGTCGATCGACAAGCTGTTCACGCAATACACGCTGGCGACGGGTTCGGCGATGACGGATTCCGGCATCACGGCGCAGACGTTGCATCCGGCAGTCGGCTTCAACTTCCTGACCCGTGTCGACAACGGCACCGACCTTGTGCTCTACGCCGACAACCCGACCTTCCTCGATCTGGCGCAGGATCCGGGCTCCGGCACGACCGATCCCGGTGTGTTCCAGATGGCGCAGTATCTCGACGACGTCGAGGCCGCTTCGAGCCCGGACAATCCGATGGCGCGGCTGATCAACATGCTGCGCTTCTCGCAGACCGAGGCGGAGCTGGGCGCGGCGCTGACGCGGCTCACCCCGCACTATGCCGTGCACACCTTCGACATGATCAACCGTTCCACCGACACCATGCTCGACCAGGCGCATGAATGCACCGGCGTCGCGGCCTACAAGAATACCGACGGCCGCTGTATCTGGGGCACGATCACCCCGCAGGCCGAATACAGCAGGGATGCCGGCGCCGGCACCACCAGCCGGGACGATACTTTGAAGACCATGTCGTTGGGCGGCATCGCCGAGGTAGGGCACAATTGGTCGCTCGGCGCCACGCTCGGCCGCACCGAGTATGATTCCAAGATCGCCTTCAACGGCGACGAGCTGTCGGAGACGAAGGGCGAATCCTGGCAGGCCTATGCGCTGGCCAAGTACGAAAACAACAACTACTTCGTCGACTTCGCGCTCGGCGGCGGCACCGGCTCCTTCAAGGGCGAGCGCGACACCCATATCGATCAGGTCGGCTTCATTCCCGGCGAGACGCTGGACGGCGTTTATCTGCCCGAGGAGCTGCTCGACGGCATCGGCAACAGCGTCACCTACAATCAGGATACCTCCCAGTTCGGGGGGTCGGCGCGGGTCGGCATGACGCATCAGATGGGCGCTTTCTACCTGCAGCCGACACTCCAGTTCGACGCGCGCTGGCTCGACGTCTCCGGCAAGGAGGAGGGCTCAGTCGCCGCCTTCAGCTTCGACGGCAGCGACAACATGTTCTATGCCGTGACGCCGGCGCTGGAGGTCGGCGCCGACATCCCGGTCAGCGACATCGCCAGTTTCCGCATCTACGGGAAGGCCGGCGTCGAGTTCTCCACCAAGCAATGGGAGATCGAGGGGCGTTTCGCCGCCGCCGAGAATCTCCCCGGCAACCCGGCATTGCACTTGACGGAAGCCATCGATTCGCCGCTCTATCGGGTCGGCGCGGGGCTGGAGCTCAATGGCGTCAACGGCGTCGGCTTGGCGGTCAGGTACAACGGCGCCTTCGGGGAAACGGTCAAGCAGAACGCGGTCAGCGCGTCTCTCAAGGTCAGCTTCTAGCTGACGCGCGACGACGGCCAAGAAGGGATGTCATGAGGACCAAGTACGCGTCTATCGCGGCGATGCTGGCAGCCGCCTGCATTGCCGGTGTGCCGGCGGTCGGGTTTGCCGCGCAGAACAAGAGCGACAAGGCGGCGCCTGCGGCCAAGCCCGCCGACGCGACGGCCAAGCCGCAGCTGCCGGGCGGCGCCTCGGCGCTGTCGGAAACGCATGGCGACTGGACGGTCAACTGCCAGGTCACCGGCACCAACAAGGTCTGCAGCCTGTCGCATCAGCAGTTCAACAAGCAGAGCGGCCAGCGGCTGCTGGCGATCGAATTGACGACCAAGACCGGCCAAGACTCCACGGGCACGCTGGCGTTGCCCTTCGGACTTGCGCTCGCCAACGGCATCTCGCTCGAGATCGACGATAAGAAGCTGGACGGGACGCTGCAGTTCAACACATGCCAGGCGGTGGGTTGCCTGGTGCCGGTGACGTTCGACGCCGACACCACGCCGCTTCTGCAGAACGGCACCACGCTGAAGATCAACGCAATCGCCGCCGACACCATGCAGCCGATCTCCTTCACCATCTCGCTCAACGGCTTTGGAAGCGCGCTTGCGCGGACGGCTGATTTGTCGGCGGATTAGTTTGTCGGATCGCTGCTGTGTGTGAGCATGCGAGCATGCAGGAGTTCACTCAAACGCCCATCGCGATCGTCATTCTATGGCGAAGCAAGGAGCGAAGCGACGCGCGCAGACCATAGAATGCCGTGGCGTCGAGGCGCTATAACGGTGCAGGTTCTGCTCCGCAGCGTTCCTTGGTCGGCGTAACGGCATGGATCCTCGGGTCTACGCGTCCGCTTCGCTCCCGCTCCGCCCGTGGATGACGACCTTGAAACGTCTCGGCCAATCGCCATGGTTTGCGTTCGCTAATCGACCTCTCGCAACCGATACCCGACGCCGGTCTCGGTGATGATGTAGCGCGGCTGGTCCGGGATCTTCTCGATCTTCTGCCGCAGCTGGCGCACATAGACCCTGAGATATTGCACGTCGGTCGAGTCGTTCCAGATCTGCTTCATCAGGAACTGGTGGGTGAGCACCTTGCCGGCATATTGCACCAGCATGCGCAGGATGTCGTATTCCTTGGGCGACAGTTTCACTTCCTTGCCCTCGACCTTGACGATCCGTTTCACCAGATCAACCGAGAGGTCGCCGGTATGGAACACGGGCTTCTCGCCCTGCTGCTGGAATTTGTGGCGCAGCGCCACGCGGATGCGGGCGACGAGCTCGTTCATGCCAAAGGGCTTGGTCACGTAGTCGTCGGCGCCGAGCTCGAGCGCCGCGACGATACCGGCCTCGTCGGTGCGGCTGGAGAGAACGACGACCGGAATGTCGAGCCCGTCGCCGCGCCATTTGCCAAGCAACTCGAGGCCGGTCATGCCGGGAAGGCCGAGATCGAGCAGGATCAGGTCCGGCCGTTCGGTCTGCATGAGTTCGAGCGCCGCCTTGGCGTTCGGCGCTTCGGAGACCGCATAGCCCTGGCTGCCCAAGCCGACGCGCAGCAATTTGCGGATCGGCGGCTCGTCGTCGACGATCAAAATGGAGACGGTCCGGTTTGTCATGCCGCATCATCCGTAAGCGGTGCGCCGAGCGCCGGCAACTCAGCCGGCACCGGCATGCGGATGGTGAAGATCGCGCCCGAACGGTCGGTGCGGTTGGCCGCCGCGACCGTGCCGCCCATCGCCTCGATGAAGCCGCGGCTGATCGACAGACCGAGACCGGTGCCGGCGCGCACCTGATCGCGTTTGCGCACACGGTAGAAGGTATCGAATATCCGCTCCAGGTCATCCGGCGGGATGCCCGGCCCCTCATCCATCACCTGCAGGATGAGGGCGCCGCTGTCGACCCAGGCCTGCAGGCGGATGGCCGAGCCGGGCAAGGCGTATTTGGCGGCATTGTCGAGCAGATTGAACAGCGCCTGCTCGAACAGCACGGGATCGAGCCGCAGCATCGGCAGGTCGGCCGGGATGTCGGTCTCTATTCTGTGCTCGGCCGTGATCTTCTGCGCCCGGTTCAGCGCCGAGCCGACGACATCGCCGACATAATGGAGCGCCGAATTCGGTTCCATCGCGCCCGACTCGATCCTGGTCATGTCGAGCAGATTGGCGATGAAGCGGTTCAGCCGCTCGGACTCGCTGACAACCGTCGACAGAAGCTCCGCGCGGTCCTTTTCCGGAAGCGCCGGCGCGAATTCCTTCAGCGTGCCGGCCGCGCCCATGATCGCGGCAAGCGGCGTCTTCAGATCGTGCGAGATGGAGGTGAGCAGCGCCGAGCGCAACCGGTCCGCTTCGGCGGCGAGCCTGGCACGGTCGACATCGGCGACGAGCTGTACGCGCTCGATGGCGACGGCGGCCTGATCGGCGAGGGCGTCGAGCAAACGCTGCTGCTCAGGCGTCAGCAGCGGACCCTGCTTGTCATTGTCGAGGCCGACGACGCCGATCGCGGTTCGTCCGGTGCGCAAGGGGAGATAGAGGCGTTTTGCGCCGGGCAAGGTGTCGGCGCCGCGGCCGGCGGCGCGGTTGTGCTCCCAGGCCCAGCGCGCGGCCGCGATATCGGCCTCGGCCAGGGTGTCGTCCGGCGGATAGCCGGCCTTGACGGTGATGGTGCCGTTTTCCGGCAAAAGCAGCACGACGCGGACCTTCAGCATCGAGGCGATCTGGAAGGCGGTGGCCCATAGAACATCGTCGAGTGTGCCCGCGCCGGCGAGCTTCTTGGAGAAGGAGTAGATGTCCTCGGTGGCGCGCGCCCGCGAGCGCGCGGCGACCGCCTGGCGCTGCACCCGCGCCGTCAGGTTGCTGGCGATGACGGCGACGACGAGGAAAACGGCAAAGGCAACGATGCTTTCCGGGTCCCTGATCGTCAGCGTGTAACGCGGTTCGAGGAAGAAGAAGTTGAAGGCAAGCGCGGAGAGGAAACAGGCATAGAGCGCCGGCCAGAGCCCGAACGTCACGGCCGATGTCAGCACCGCCAGAAGCAGGACGCTGGCGAGATTGCGGACGTCAAGGAACTGGTCGAGGATCGAGCTGACGGCCAGCGCGCCGGCGACATAGGCCGTCGAGAACAGATAGGGCCAGATCTGGAAAGGTTTCTGCTCGGGCGCCGCCTTCACCCGCGCCGGCGGAGCGTCGTCATCGCGCTCGGCGCCCGAGATGACATGGACGCTGATGTCGCCGGCATTGCGGATCAGGTCATAGGTGAGCGAGCCCTCGATCAGCTCGCGCCAGCGCGAGCGGGTCGGCCGGCCGATGACGATATGGGTGAAGTTGTTCGCCGTCGCGTGGCGCACGATGTCCTGGGCGACGTTCTGGCCGGGAATGGTGGCGATCTCGGCGCCGAGCTGCTCGGCGAGGCGCAGGTTCCTGGCCAGGCGGTCCTTGTCCTCCTCGGACAGGCCCGCGAGGCGCGGCGTGTCGACATGCAGCGCCGTCCAGGGCGCGCGCAGCCGGTCGGCGAGCCTTCGCGCATAGCGGATGCGGGCCGCCCCGCCTGGCCGCGAGTCGACGCAGACGAGAACCCGCTCGCCGGCCGCCCACGGTCCCGGAATGGCGTGCGACTGCATGTGGTTGAGCAGCTGCTCGTCGACGCGCTGGGCCGTGCGGCGCAGGGCCAGCTCGCGCAGCGCCGTCAGATTGCCCGGCGAGAAATAGTTCTCGATAGCGCGCTGCGCGGTGTTGGGGAAATAGACTTTGCCGTCGTGCAGCCGCTTGATCAGGTCGTCGGGGGTGAGGTCGATGACCTCGATGTCGTCGGCCTCGTCGATGATGGAATCGGGAACCGTCTCACGCACTCTGACGCGGGTGATCTGGGCGACGACGTCGTTCAGGCTTTCCACATGCTGGATGTTGAGCGTGGTGTAGACGTCGATGCCCTGCGCAAGGATCTCCTGGACGTCGAGATAACGCTTGGGATGCCGGCTGCCCGGCGCGTTGGTGTGGGCAAGCTCGTCGACCAGGACAAGCGCGGGGCGCCGCTTCAGGATGGCGTCGATGTCCATCTCGTCCAAGGTCTGGCCGCGATAGTCGACCAGGCGGCGCGGGATCACCTCATAGCCGTCGACCAGGGCCTGGGTTTCCTTACGACCATGCGTCTCGACGACGCCGATCACGACATCGACGCCGTCGGCGCGGCGGGCGCGGCCCGCCATCAGCATCTCGTAGGTCTTGCCGACGCCGGGCGCCGCGCCGAGAAATATGCGCAGGCGGCCCCGACCCTCGCGCTCGGCATGCTCCAGCAGCGCGTCGGGAGAGGGGCGGTTCTCGGGATCGATCCTGTCGTCCGGCATCAGTCCAATCATGAATTGCGCCGGGGACCGTGTCGATCCCCGGCGCGGGCGGATTATTTCAGCTCGTCCAGCGCAAGGTTCAGCGCCAGCACATTGACCGCCGGTTCGCCGAGGACGCCAAGCTCGCGATCCTCGACATGGCTGTCGACGAGCGCCTTCACCTTGGCCTCGTCCACCCCGCGGGCCTTGGCGACACGCGGCACCTGGAAATAGGCGGCCTCGGGGCTGATGTCGGGATCGAGGCCGCTGCCGGAGGTGGTGACGAGGTTCATCGGCACCGGCGTATTCGGGTTTTCGGCCTTCAGCTTCTCGGCGTCGCCCTTGATGCGGTCGATGAGCTTGGGATTGGTCGGACCGAGATTCGAGCCGCTGGAGGAGGCCGCGTTGTAGCCGTCACCCGCCGCCGATGGCCGGCCGTGGAAATAGCGGTCGCCGGCGAAGGCCTGGCCGATCAGGCTGGAGCCGATCACCTTGCCGTCCCTGGTGATCAGGCTGCCATTGGCCTGGCTCGGGAACAGCGCCTGGGCGATGCCGGTCATGCCGATCGGATAGATGAGGCCGGCCAGCACCGTGAAGAAGACGATCATGACAAGAGCGGGTCTGAGTTGCTTGAACATAGGGGCAAATCCTTATGCGAGGCCGAGGGCCGTGACGATCAGGTCGATCGCCTTGATGCCGGCGAACGGCACGACGATGCCGCCGAGGCCGTAGATCAGCAGGTTGCGGGTGAGCAGCGAGCCGGCGCCGATGGCACGGTATTTCACGCCTTTCAGCGACAGCGGGATCAGCGCGATGATGATCAGCGCGTTGAAGATGATGGCCGACAGGATGGCGCTCTGCGGTGTCGCCAGGTGCATGATGTTGAGCGCCTGCAGCGGACCGGTGGACTGGCCGGGCGCGACATAGAAGACCGCGAACATCGCCGGGATGATGGCGAAGTATTTGGCCACGTCGTTGGCGATCGAGAAGGTGGTCAGCGAGCCGCGCGTCATCAGCAGCGCCTTGCCGATCTCGACGATCTCGATCAGCTTGGTCGGGTCGCTGTCGAGGTCGACCATGTTGCCGGCCTCGCGCGCGGCGACCGTGCCGGTGTTCATGGCGACGCCGACATCGGCCTGGGCCAGCGCCGGCGCGTCATTGGTGCCGTCGCCGCACATGGCGACCAGCTTGCCCTTGGCCTGCTCCTCGCGGATCAGCGACAGCTTGTTCTCGGGCGTCGCCTGGGCAAGGAAGTCGTCAACGCCGGCCTCGGCGGCGATCGCCGCCGCGGTGAGCGGGTTGTCGCCCGTGATCATCACGGTGCGGATGCCCATCTTGCGCAGCTCGGCGAAACGCTCGGCTATGCCGCCCTTGACGATATCCTTGAGGTGGACGACGCCGAGCAGGCGGCCGTCGCGCTCGACCGCCAGCGGCGTGCCGCCGGCCTTGGCGATCTCGTCGGCAACGGCCTGCAGGTCGCGGATGGCGTCGCCGGTGGGACGGGTGCCGTGAGCAGCGACGGTCGCCTGATTGACATGAGCGAGCACCGCATCGACCGCGCCCTTGCGCACCGAGGAGCCGTCGATGTCGACGCCGCTCATGCGGGTCTGCGCGGTGAAGGGCACGAAGGTGGCGTGCAGCGTTGCCATGTCGCGAGCGCGTATGCCGTATTTCTCCTTCGCCAGCACGACGATCGAGCGGCCTTCCGGCGTCTCGTCGGCCAGCGAGGCAAGCTGGGCGGCGTCGGCCAGTTCCTGCTCGGTGACGCCCTTGACCGGGCGGAACTCGGTCGCCTGGCGGTTGCCGAGGGTGATGGTGCCGGTCTTGTCGAGCAGGAGCGTGTCGACGTCGCCGGCGGCTTCGACGGCGCGGCCGGACATGGCGAGCACGTTGAAGCGCACCAGGCGGTCCATGCCGGCGATGCCGATGGCCGAGAGCAGCGCGCCGATCGTGGTCGGGATCAGCGTGACGAACAGGGCGACGAGGATCGTCACCGGGATATAGCCGCCCGAATAGGAAGCGAAGCTCGGAATGGTTGCGGTCGCCAGCACGAAGATCAGCGTCATGCCGA
>NZ_RZTO01000228.1:0-7963 GCF_003997225.1 Mesorhizobium sp. M2C.T.Ca.TU.002.02.1.1 | reverse complement strand
CTCGCGCTGGATGCCCTCGAACTTGAGGTCGACGACGCTGCCGCGCAGGTGATCGGCGCCGTCGATGATGCGGCTCAAGAGGATGCGCGCCGTCCGCTCGCCGATGTCGTAGCGCGGCAGCCGCAAGGTGGTGATGGAAGGGCTGACATGCCGCAACAGGTCGACGTCGTCGAAACTGGCGAGCGCGATGCGGCCGGGCACCGACCAGTTGCGCCGCTGGCATTCGAACAGCGCGCCGGCGGCCAGAACTTCGCCGGCGCAGAAAAGCGCGTCGACCTCCGGCACGCTCTGCATCACGCGCGCGACGACTTCGGCGCCGGCGGCAAGCCCGCGTCCCGTCTCAAGCACCATGCGCGGGTCGGGTTCGTGTCCCAATTGCTTGAGCGCCGCCAGATATCCTTTCAGGCGGTCCTGAGAGCGGTCATTGTGCACGGAATAGAGACTGGCGAAGGCGATCTTGCGGTAGCCGAGCCTGCCGAGATGCATGGTCATCGCGTAAGAAGCATCGCGATTTGAATAGCTTACGACCATATCGAGCGGTTCTTTGGGGATGTTTCCGTTCTCGACGACCGGGATGCCCGACTTGCGGATCTTCTCGATGGCCTGGGGCGTATGCTCCGTGCTGTGCAGGACGAGCCCGCCGACCCGATGGCTGAGGAAGACGGTGATGAGCTCCTCTTCCTCATTGGGATCATAGCCCGATTCCGCGATCATCAGCTGGAAGCCGGAACGCTTCAGCACCTCCGAAAGGCCCTTGATCGTCTGCGTGTAGATCGAATTGTCGATGCTGGGCACAATGAGCCCGATGGTCGTCGAGCGGTTCGAGGATAGGCTTCCGGCAAGGTGGTTCGGCAGGTAGCCGATCTCGCGAACGGCCTTCAGGACCCGCTCGCGCATCTCCTCGGATACTTTGCCGGGCTCGTTCAGGACCCGCGACACGGTCATGGTGGAGACGCCGGCGCGAACCGCGACGTCGCGCATCCTGGCGCTGCCATTGCGCTTGCTCGAGTCCTCGGATGATCGCCTGGGCATGTTTGTTATCGCTCGGTCCGGCCGGCGTGCATCAAACCATTACCTTGTCGAACAAACAAGCCGTTGGCGCCGATTGGAGCAATTCTGTTGTTACCGATATCAAAATCAGGTAATGCCCAAGGGAGGAGGACGCCGCGATGCCGGCGTGGAGGATTTGCGATGGGCGTGTATTCCTGCGTCGGCGTGACGGAGCAGTCGCTGCTGCGCTATGCCGATTCCGCGCGTGACGCGCAGCAATTGATCAGCCAGACCCTGACCCAGCTCTCGGGCTATGCGCTGCTCCTGTTGACGTCGCGCCGCCAGGCGACGCTGGCCGAGGGCGCTCTTGCAGGGGCGAGGCAGTCTGTCGTGCACGCGGCCGAGGCCGTTCGCGCCTTGCAGGCGCCGGAGCCTGCCGCGCACCACTATCATCATATGCGCTGCGCCGCCGAGACGCTCATGGAAGCCTGTGCCGCGGCGACGACCTGCCGCGGGGCGCAGGACAGGTCGGACAAGCGGTTCGACACGCTGACGCGCGCCTTGCGGGCGACAAGCGATCATCTGCGGGCGACGGCCCGCCTGCTGCCGGGCTTCGAGCTTATCGATTTCGGCCAGGCCTGCTGCGCCGCCCACGCGCCGCGCCTGCCTGGGCAAGGCATCGAGAGCAATTCCAGGAAGAGTGTGAGCGGTTTTCCGTCCGGAATTGCGTCAACAAGGAGATGGAGCGGTTCGCCGTTTCCGTGAAACGGCGAACCGCTCTGGTCTATCAAGGGAGGATTGAATGGCACACTACTCGATCTGGGTGCTCGAATACGCGGCGGTGGAGAAATTCCCCTTCAGCGTCATGATGTACGGGCCGCAGCACCAGGGCACGCGCAAGCTCCCCTATGCCTATGCGCTTCTGAAGGGAGGCGGCGAAACCATCCTGATCGATACCGGCTACGACCATGTCGCCTATGGCGAGCAACTGGCGACCGCCTATGGCGTCTCGAACTACCACGGCCCGCGGGCGGTTCTCGCCGAATGCGGCGTGAAGCCGGAGGACGTGACCAGCGTCTTCATCACCCATGCCCATTTCGACCATATGGGCGCCATGCATCTGTTTCCCAACGCCAAATTCTACGTCCAGAAGAGCGAGCTGGACAAATGGGTCTGGGCCCTTACGCTCGGGCCGGAATACCGTTTCCTGGTGGGCGGCGGCGATCCGGCCGACATCGTGCGCGCGGTCGAAGCGGCGAAGGAAGGCCGCATGATCTGCATCGATGGGGACCAGGAAAACGTGCTGCCGGGAATCGACGTCCATCTCGCCGCCGACACCCACACCTATGGCAGCATGTATGTGACTATCCGCAACGACGGCACCAGCGGCGGCGAGGATCGCTGGATCTTCGCCGGCGACCTTATCTACACCTACGATAATCTTACCGGGCTCGATCCGGCCGCGCCGCAGATCGTGCCCATCGGCCTTGCCGTCGGCAGCCAGCACAATCTGATCTTCTCCAGCGCCGAAATGCTGAAATCGGTCGGCGGCGAGGTGCGCAGGGTGATCCCGGTGCATGAAGACCGTCTGCGCACCACATTCCCGTCGCGGCTGACGGACAGGGGGCTCCAGGTGGTGGAGATTGCCCTCGCCAAGGGCGAGAAGAGCTGCGTCGCCTGAATCAGCGAAGGGCAAGGCAGGGGCTAGAGCAATTCCAGGAAAAGTGTGAGCGGTTAAGTTCGGCGTCTTCGCCGTAACCTTCCGTGCGGAATTGCATAAAAAACAGAGAGATAGTGAGCTTCACCGTTTCCGTGAAACGGTGAAGCTCACTATTCCCTGCCTTGAGGCGTCAGAGCTTGTCGGCGCCCGCGACGAAGCCGCCGCCGTCGATGACCACGGCCTGCCCGGTGATGAAGGATGCCGCGTCCGACGACAGGAAAAGCACCAGTTGCGCGATTTCGGACGGGTCGCTGATCCGGCCCATCGGGATCATCGGCAGCACCGTGTCCTTGGCGCTCTGCTCGCTGCCGAACATCCCGCGCAGCAGCGGCGTCATCACCGAGCCGGGCGCGATGGCGTTGACGCGGATGTTCTTGCGCGCGACTTCCAGCGCCACCGAGTTGGTGAGGCCGATCACGCCCCATTTGCTGGCGCAGTAGACCGCGGTCGTGGCAAAGCCCATGACGCCGAACAGCGACGAGGTGTTGACGATCGCGCCGCCCCCATTGGCGGTCATGTGCGGGATCTGGTGCCTGAGGCCGTGGAAGATGCCGCGCAGATTGACGTCCATCAGCAGGTCGTAATCCTCGTCATCGAGCTCGTGCACGGGCGCGGTCTTGCCTGGGACGCCCGCATTGTTGAAGGCGATGTCGATGCGTCCGAAGCGCTCGAAGGCATGCTTGTGCAGAGCCGCCATCGCCTTGCTGTCGCGAACGTCGACTTCTTCGAACTCGATCTCGACACCAAGTGGCTTGACCTCGTCCTTGAGGCTTTCTCCGGAGTCCGCGCCGATGCCGGAAACGTAAAGATTGGCTCCGGCCTTGGCGAAGGCCAGCGCCGTTGCCCGCCCGATGCCGGTCGTCCCGCCGATCAGGATGACGTTCTTGCCGGAAAAGTCATAGGTCACTTTCATGTCTGCTCCCATCTCGTTCGAGCTGTTACGCGCTTGCGGCGCTCTCAATTTCGATTGCCTCAGCCATAGCTCTAGCTTGATACCGATAACAAGAAAAATCAGCTTAGCAACGCGATCTTGCTCGTTTCAAATCACATGTGACCTCACAAAGGCGAATTTCGTGCGGCGGGCGACGCTGGCTATTGCCGGTCTGCTAAAACTGTCATATGGTACCGGTACCAAGATTAAGCGGCAGACGTCTCCGTCTCATGTTGGCTCTCTGGAGTCGCAACGGAGGCATGCATGCAAGCGGCCGACAGGGGCGCCCGACGGAGACGGCAAAGCCGGTGTCCCGGCGCCCCCGATCGGAGTCCGAGGAGAGGGAACGGTCGGCCCGCCATGGGCCGGCACCAACGGGAGAGGAGGATTTCCCAGATGAAACGGCTTTTGCTCGCCTTACTGACCGCCGGAACGATGATCGTTTCAACCGCCGTGCAGGCGCAGGACCACAAGACGCTCGGCATCGTCGCGCTGCTGGCTAACGATGCGCTCAACATCGCGGTCATCGGCGGGGCGACGGACGCCGCCAAGGCGGCCGGCTGGGACGTCAAGGTCACCGACACCCAGGCCAGCGCCGATCAGGCCAACGCGGCGATGAACAACTTTGCGGCCCAGCATGTCGACGCCATCTTCGTGCTGGCCTTCGCCAGCAGCTCGATCGGCTCCGGCCTTGCGGCCGCGCGCGACGCGCATATCCCCGTCGGCACCTGGGGCGGAGAGATCGTCCCCGGCATCGTGGCGACGACCAGCGGCCGGCAGGTCGGCGACGATTCGGTGAAGTACCTCCTGGAGAAGGCCGGCGAGAAGGCAAACGTGCTTGCCATGACCTTCCATCCGGGCAAGCTCTGCATCGACCGCGGCGTGGCCTTCGATGAAGGCGTCAAGGGCAAGGCGGGCGTCAAGGTGGATTACAGCGAAGTGGTCGCGCCTGGGCAGGTCCAGTTCGGCAACGCCACGGCCGCGGCCTGGCTGACCGCCCATCCGGCCGGCGGAGACACGCCGCTCGCCATCTGGTCGTGCTGGGACGAGCCGATGCAGGGCGCCGTGGCGGCGCTGCGCCAGGCCGGCCGCACCGACGTGACCACCGTCTCGATCAACGGCAGCGCCCAGGCCCTGCAACTGGTCAAGGAAGGCGACATGACGGCCACCGTCTGGCAGCCCGCTTATCAGGAGGGCAAGGAGGTGTTCCAGGCCATTCTCGACTCCATGAAGGCCGGCGAGTCCTGGCAGCCGAAGACCATCGAGATCCCCGGCGTGGTGGTGACTAAGGACAATGTCGACAAGTTCATGGCCGAACATCCCAATGGCATGTGATACCTGCCGCTCGGGCCGCTCCTCGAAACGGAGCGGCTAGGTGTCGGCGACCGCTTCGGCCGCCGACGCATGGATGCGCATCCGCGGCCTGACCAAATCTTTTGCCGGTGAACTCGCGCTCGACCGCGCCGATCTCGACATCGAGCGCGGCCGGGTGCACGGTCTTGTCGGCGCCAACGGCGCCGGCAAGTCGACGCTGATCCGTTGTCTGGCCGGCGTCACCACTCCGGACCAGGGCAGCGTGACCATCGCGGGCAGCGAGCTGCAGATGGGCTCGCCGCAGGCTTCAGAGCGCGCCGGGCTCGCCTTCATCCATCAGGAACTCAACCTGATCCCGCATTTCAGCGCGCTGCAGAACATGCTGCTCGGCGCGCCGAAGGTGACGCGGTTCGGCATGATCGACTGGAAGCGCTCGGGCGTCGCCGCGCGCGCCGCGGCCGAGCGCGTCGGCATCCGGTTTCCGCTCGACACGAAGGTCTCCGAGCTGTCCGTCGCCCAGCGTTGGCTGGTCATGATCGGCAAGGCGCTCACCCGCGACGCCAGCATGATCGCCATGGACGAGCCGACGGCCTCGCTCTCCGAGCCGGAAAGCGAGCAGCTCTTCGCCATCATCCGCGACCTTGCCGCCCAGGGCGTCGCCATCCTCTACGTGTCGCACCGGCTGGAGGAGGTGCTGCAGCTTTGCGACAGGATCACCGTGCTCCGCGATGGCCGCATCGTCAGCCAGGCCGAGCGCGGCGCGCTGGACAAGAAGGGACTGGTCCGCGCCATCATCGGCCATGCCATCCGCACGCCGGACGCGCGCGACCGCCTCGCCGCCGACCGCGGCCGGCAACCCGTCTTTTCCGCGCGCTCTATTGCCTGGAAGCAGGCGGTGAAGGATGTCAGCCTCGATCTCTACAAGGGCGAGGTTCTGGCGCTGGGCGGACTGGTCGGCGCCGGCCGTACCGAATTCGCTCACCTCGTTGCCGGGCTCGCTCGCCCCGAGGCCGGCCATCTCGAACTGGACGGCAAGCGGCTCGACGTCGCCAACCCGTCCGAGGCGGTGAAGGCGGGCATCGCGCTGGTGCCGGAGGAGCGCCGCTCGCAAGGGGTGATGCTGCAGCGGTCGGTCGCCTTCAACATCAACATCTCGACGCTGAAGCTCTTGCGCAGCGTGCCCGGTCTTCCGTTCCTGTCCGACGCCAAGAGCCGGCGGCAGGCGGAGAGCCTCGTTGCCCATCTCGGCATCAAGACGCCGGGCGTCACGGCGAAGATCGCCGGCCTGTCCGGCGGCAACCAGCAGAAGGCGTTGATCGCGCGCTGGCTGAATGCCGGCACCAAGCTGCTCATCCTCGACGAGCCGTCGCGCGGGGTCGACGTCGGCGCGCGCGAGGAGATCCACGACGCCATCCGTGCGCTTGCCCGCTCCGGCGTCGGCATCCTGGTGATCTCCTCCGACGTCGAGGAGCTCACATTGCTGGCGGACCGCGTCCTGGTGATGCGCGAGGGCCGCGTTACTGGCGAACTCACCGGCGCCGACATCACCGAAGCGCGCATCATCGAGCTCAGCTATCACGACGCGCACGACGATCAAGGAGAAGCCGCATGACGGCCGAGACTGTGCCCGCGGCAAAGGAAGCGCCGCAGCCCCGCAAATCCTCGTGGAAGCGGACCGCGCTGATCGGTCTCTCGCGCTACGGGACGATCATCGGCTTGCTCTTGATGGTGCTGTTCTTCTCCATCAACGCCCCCGGCGTCTTCCTGTCGCGCGCGAACTTCCTCAACATCCTGAGCCAGGCCTCGCTCACCGCGATCATTGCAAGTGGTTTGACCTATACGCTGGTCGTCGGCGAGTTCGATCTCAGCATCGGCTATGTCGCGAGCTTCGTCGGCCTCATCGTCACCGGCCTGATGGCGTATGAAGGCTTTCCGATCTGGCTGAGCATCCTGTGCGCGCTCGCTCTCGGCGCCGGCATCGGCATCCTCAACGGCCTGCTCGTGACCAAGGTCAGGATCAATGCGGTGATCTCGACGCTCGGCATCGGCACGATGCTGACGGGCATCGGCTTCACCTACAGCGCCTTCCCCATCGCCACCGGCATCCCGCGCGCCTTCACCGACATTTCGCTCGGCCGGATCGCCTTCGGTCTGCCCAATCCGGTGATCATCATGGTCGTGGTGCTCTTGGCGCTCTGGACGGTGCTCAACAAGACCGACATCGGCCAGAAGATGCAGGCCGTGGGCTCCAACATGGAGGCGGCGAGGCTGTCGGGCATCCGCGTCGACCGCATCAAGATCTTCGCCTTCGCCACCGCCGGCTTCTGCGCCGCGCTCACCGGCACGCTGCTGTCGTCGCTGCTCGGCAGCGGCACGCTGGCCGCCGCCGACGGCTACCTGCTCGACGCCTTCGCCGCGGTGTTTCTCGGTTCCGCCACCTTGCGCGAAGGCGAGTTCCACATCACCGGAACGCTGGTCGGTGTGCTGATCCTGGCGGTCGGCTTCAACGGGCTCAGCATCTTCGGCGCGCCCACCCATTTCCAGCCGATCTTCAAGGGCGGGATCCTGGTTCTCGCCGTCGGCATGTCGGCGCTTGCCCGGCGCTACGCCGCCTCGGCCTGAGAAGCGACAGGCGCAAGAAATCACAGGTCAGCGCTTCAACGGCGGGCCGCTAGCCGAGATATTTGTTGAGGATCGACATGCCACCGGAGCGGATCGTCTCCGGCTTCATCTCGTCGACGATCTCGCCATGCGTCATGACGTAGAGCCGGTCGCAGACGCGGGTTGCGACGTCGGTGCGCTGTTCGACCAGAAGCAGCGAGGCGCCGCGCTTGCGCAGCTCCAGCATAGCCTTCACTACGATGTCGACGGCAACTGGTGAAAGCGCCACCGAGGGTTCGTCGAGCAGCATGATCTCGGGATCGCTCATCAGCATGCGGCCGATCGCGACCATCTGCTGCTCGCCGCCGCTGAGGAACGACGACAGCCGCTGCCGGTAAGCCTTGAGG
>NZ_RZTO01000227.1:0-7964 GCF_003997225.1 Mesorhizobium sp. M2C.T.Ca.TU.002.02.1.1 | reverse complement strand
CGTCAGAAAACATCATGCCTTTATTTGTGAGGCAAAGTCTTGCGAATCTCAACTATTGGTTTCAACCTTTCTACGCGGATCGAGCCTGGTTGCCTCGGGCGTGACCGCGCGGTCCGCGGGTTGCGTCTTGAAGGCGTCGCGGTTTTCGATCGGCACCGGTGCGCGGGCGCGGATGCGTAAGAGCGTGTAGCCGGCGAGGCTGAGATGGGCGAGCGCGGTTGCGAGG
Source organism: Mesorhizobium sp. M2C.T.Ca.TU.002.02.1.1 (assembly GCF_003997225.1). Lineage (NCBI taxonomy): Bacteria > Pseudomonadati > Pseudomonadota > Alphaproteobacteria > Hyphomicrobiales > Phyllobacteriaceae > Mesorhizobium > Mesorhizobium sp. M2C.T.Ca.TU.002.02.1.1. The sequence goes on along the minus strand of NZ_RZTO01000227.1, from coordinate 7,738 downwards.
AAAAGCCCCTCCGGGCGCACCGAACCCATCAGCGCGGCGGCCAAAAGCGGGCCGATCATCGTGCCGAAGCCGTAGAGCAGCAGCAGGCCGCCGGAAACCTTGACGAAGTCCTCGGCGCGGGCGTGGTCGTTGGCATGCGCGACGGCGATCGAATAGAGCGTATAGGCGAAGGCGCCATAGGCGGCGGTCATCACGATGACGAAGACGCCCGAACGTGGCGCGAACAGGAAGATCAGCGCCGCGACCAGCGCCGCGCCGAAGGCTGCCCCGGCGAGCACGAAGCGGCGGTCGGTTGTATCCGAAAGCCGCCCGGCCGGGAGCTGCATGGCGGCGCCGGCGATGACCACAAGGCTCATCATCAGCGCGATCTCGGCGGTGGAGATGCCGATGCGGGCGCCATAGACGGCGCCGAGCGTGCCCCAGGCGCCGTTGGCGATGCCGATCAGGAGGCAGGCCACCGCCGACACCGGCGAATTGGCGTAGAGACCTTTGACGTCGAGCTTCACGTCCTGCAGGGGCTTCGGATGCGACTGGGTCGAGACCGCCGTCGGAATGAGCGACAGGCAAAACAGGATGCCGGTGATCATGAACAGCGAGGCCGACCGCACGTCGCCGCCGGCCACGATCATCTGGCCGCCCATGATCGAGGCATAGGTGACCATCATGTAGAGGCCGAAGACTGTGCCGCGATTTTCGTTGGTGGCCTTTTCGTTCAGCCAGCTCTCGATCACCATGAAGGCGCCGGCCATGGTGAAGCCGGTGAAGGCGCGCAAAAGGATCCAGACATATTCGTCGATGATGAGGCCGGTGAGCAGCGCGATGATCGCGCCGGACGCGGCGAAGGCGCCGAAGGCCCTGACATGGCCGGCGCGGCGAACAAGCCGCGGCGCGAAGAAGCAGCCGGTGACGAAGCCGCCGGCCCAGGCCGTGCCCATCAGGCCGAGCGATGCGGTCGAAAAGCCTTCCACCTGGCCGCGCAGCGGCAGCAGCAGCCCGTGCAGGCCGGATGCGGCAAGCAGGAACGCCGTGCCGCGAAGCAGCGAGAGGATCGGTCTGTAGGTTGCAAACATGGGCTGATCCGGCTGGAATTTCGGGCGCAGGTCTGTTTCAGCGTCTGGCAGTCGCAATCAGGCTTTTCCGGGGCGGACTGGCACGCCGGCGGAACTATCCTCTACGAAACAGCGCCTCGGCCGCGGATTTGGTTGCCCCCTTGGCGGCCCGTGCCTCTTCCAGCCGGGCGATCTCGTCGCGCAGTATCGCGATGCGCTCGGACAATTCGTCCACCGAAAGCAGCGAGAGGTCCTGGCCGATCTCGTGCGGGCGCGGCTTCTTCCTGGGTTCGTCGTCGAAGATCGCCATCGTCGCTTCTCCCCTACTTGGCCATTTGCCTGATTTGGCAATCAGCATACATAGGGCAGGGGCGCCGATGCAAACCACTCAAGACAGGATTCGAGGAGACGGGACAGCCATGGCGAACACTCACAAGATTCCGGCGAAGATGACGGCCATCGCGATCTCGCAACCCGGCGGTCCCAGGGTGCTCAAACCGGAAACGCGCGACGTGCCTGTCCCCGGCCCGGGCGAGGTGCTGATCCGCGTGCATGCGGCCGGCGTCAACCGGCCGGACGTCCAACAGCGCAAGGGCGCCTATCCGCCGCCGCCCGGCGCCTCGGACCTGCCTGGACTCGAGGTGGCCGGTGAAATCGTCGCGCTTGGCGACGAGATATCGCGCTGGCGCATCGGCGACCGGGTCTGCGCGCTGACGCCGGGCGGCGGCTATGCCGAATATGTCAAGGTCCATGCCGGCAGCGTGCTGCCGATCCCGGCCGGCTTCACCTATTCGGAGGCCGCCGCCGTGCCGGAGAACTATTTCACCGTCTGGCACAATGTATTCGAGCGCGGCGGCCTGAAGAAGGGCGAGACGCTTCTCGTCCATGGCGGCTCGTCGGGCATCGGCACCACCGCCATCCAGCTCGCCTCGGCCTTCGGCGCCACTGTGATCACCACCGCCGGCAGCAAGGAGAAATGCGACGCCTGCCTGAAGCTCGGCGCCGACCGGGCGATCAACTATCGCGAGGAGGACTTCGTCGCAGTGGTCAAGGATGCGACCGACAAGAAAGGCGTCGACGTCATCCTCGACATGGTCGGCGGCGACTATGTCGCGCGCAATTACGAAGCCGCGGCCGTCGAGGGGCGCATCGTCCAGATCGCCGTGCAGGCCGGCGCTGTCGCAAGCACCAATTTCGCGACGCTGATGGTCAAGCGCCTGACCCATACCGGCTCGACGCTCAGGCCGCGCACCGTCGAGTTCAAGGCGGCGATCGCGGCCGCGCTGGAGGCCCAGGTGTGGCCGATGCTCGGCACGCGCAAGGTGGCACCCGTCATGGACATGATCTTTCCGCTCACCGAAGCCTGGCGGGCGCATGAGCGGATGGAAGAGGGCGAGCATATCGGCAAGATCGTCCTCGACGTCGGCTAGGATGGGTCGATATTCAGGTGAGGCCGGCCTGCAAACGATTGCGTCCTGCGCTTCCGGTGCTCACGTAGTTTTTTGGTTGCCGCATGTCCTTTTCGGAAAACCGGAAACCACTTTTCCGGGACATGCGGAAGTACGCTCCGCTCCGGTTCTCGGAACCTGCCATTTTCGGCTCGGCCTGACCTGAATCTCTACCCATCCTGGGGTGGCGCCTGTCCCCATTTCAAGCTGAACGAATCCTTAATGGTGCAATGCACAAAACGCATTGCGGCCATGCAAAAGCGTCCGTTCATTTCTTGGGCAGTCATGCCTATTTACACGGCATCAAACGATTTCATCAAACGACTGGAGAAATTCAAATGAACCCGATCCGTGCTTTCCGTAAGTGGCGCATGTACAACGAGACCGTGCGCGAATTGAACAAGCTCAATGCCCGTCAGTTGAGCGACCTCGGCATCAACCGCGCCGACATCGAGCGCATCGCCCGCCAGGCGGTGTAATCGAACACAGCCCGACCGTCAGGCCGGGCTGGGACTTGAAAGCCAGAGCCGTCGAGACGCTTGCTTCGTTTCCGGTTCCGAACCCGCTGGACCCCGTCCAGCGGGTTTTGTCTTTTTAATGCATGTCGCCCGGAAGTGCGCAGCGGTTCTGTTTCAGCGGGACGCGTGTCAGGACCCGTGAATCGGGCCTTTTCCAAAAACATTGCGAAAATTGGAGGGAGCGTTTATACAGGCCGCGAATTTCCCATTTTGGTGGCTCTAAACCACCGCCCGCGCGGGAACGCGGGCGAACGAGAAGGATTTTTGATATGGCCAATACGCTGCTGATGCCCAAGGCGACCGCCGTCTGGCTGGTCGACAACACCGCGCTCTCGTTCGAGCAGATCGCGCAGTTCTGCGGGCTGCATCCGCTTGAGGTCAAGGCGATCGCCGACGGCGAGTCGGCGCAAGGCATCAAGGGCATGGACCCGATCATCACCGGGCAGCTGACGCGCGACGAGATCGCGCGCGGCGAGAAGGACGTCAATTACCGGCTGAAGTTGTCGGAGCCGAAGGTGCGGGTGCCGGAATCGAAGCGCAAGGGCCCGCGCTACACGCCGCTGTCGAAGCGCCAGGACCGGCCGAACGCCATTCTTTGGCTGGTGCGCAATCATCCCGAGCTCAAGGACGCGCAGATCTCGCGTCTTGTCGGCACCACCAAGTCGACGATCGAGCAGATCCGCGAGCGCAAGCACTGGAACTCGGCCAATCTGCAGCCGATGGATCCGGTGACGCTCGGCCTCACCTCGCAGATCGACCTCGACCTCGAGGTCAACCGCGCCTCGCGCGGCCGCGAGCCGGCGCAGCCTGTCGGCGATACGCTGTTGCCGGCGGCTCTCACGGAACGGCTGGTGCCGGCGCCCGAGAAGCCGAAGGACGAGGATCAGGAACTCGACGCCAACGCCGTCTTCGCCAAGCTTTCGGCGCTCAAGTCGAAGGACAAGGACGAAGACGACGACCAGGAGTAAGCCTCCCGGCGTTCAACAAAAAAGCCCGCTCGAGCGGGCTTTTTTGTTGGACAATGGCTTGGGAGGAAGTCACGTCCGTGCGGCGCGGTCGGGCGCCATGCCGTAATCCTCCGAGCGCTCGACGGCGCGGTAGAAATCGGCGAGCTGCTTGCCGCGCTCCGGCTTGAAGATGCGGCCGGCGATGACGACCGAGGCGATGCGGTCGATGCGGAAGGCGCGGAAGTCGTCGCGCATCTCGCACCAGGCGACCAGCGTCCAGACCTTGCCCCAGAACCACAGGCCGAGCGGCCTGATGTCGCGCGCGGTGCCGCGGCCGGCCTCGTCGGAATAGTCGATGGTCAGGACCTGGCGTTTCTCCACGGCGCGCTCGATCAGGTCGATCGCCTCGCGCGCGGCGTCGCTCACCACCCACATCGGCGTGTGGATCTCGGTACGGGCGATGCGGTCCTTCTCGGTATCGGGCAGCACCGCGCCGATCTTGACCAGCGCCTCGTCGGCGGCCCTTGCCATCGCCGCGCCGCCAAAGGCGCGCACCATGCGCGCGCCGGCCACCAGCGCCACGATCTCGTCACGCGTGAACATCAGCGGCGGAAGGTCGAAACCCTCCCTCATCATGTAGCCGACGCCTGCTTCGCCGTCGATCGGCACGCCGGTCGACTGCAGGTCGGCTATGTCGCGGTAAATGGTGCGCTCGGAAACCTCGAGCCACGTGCCGAGCTTCTGCGCGGTGACCAGCCGGCCACCCCGCAAATGCTGCACGATCTGGAAAAGCCTGTCGGCGCGGCGCATCGATTTCTCCCCCGGGGTTTATGGCTTCAGCCCTTCGCGCTTACGCTGCGCGGCAACGAACTTCGCTCCGAAGGACAGTCTGCCCGTGGTCGGCGTCCCGGCACCCAGCACACGCCAGAACGGCGCGACGTCGCTCAGCGCCATGCCGCGCTCGAGATCCTCATGGGCGGCCTCGGCAACGGTGCGAAGATGATAGCCGATCGTGACCGGGCATGTCACTTCGGCGCCGTGCTCGATGGCCAGAGCGGTGCGCAGCGCACGAACGTCCATCTCCACCCCTTCGGGGATCGAGCGGATGAAGTCGTCGACCTGGCGCGCGGTCGGCACCAGCATCGGCTGGCCTTCAACGACATCGCCGACCGTGCGCGGCGACGGCTTGATGCCGTTGATGCCCGGCGTGTTCAGCCTGTCGTTCCAGCTTTTCACCATACGCGGATCACTCCGGATCGCCGTTTCATGTTCGTCACTGTCAGGATCGAAGCCGTTCCAACTACCGCACGCCTCCTGACAACATCCTGTCAGGAGGCTGCGGCGAAACCATCGGCAGACAAGGCTTCTTTCCCTGAACTCAACATCACTGGCCGCATTACATCTGGGCGCGATGCCGCCACAATCCAAGTCGCGGCGGCGAAATTTCAGTTTTCGCGCACGCGGCCGTTGTAAAGGTCCGGCCAGCCGATGTCCTTGCGGATGTCCGCCGGCAAGGTGTTCAGGAAACGCTGGGTGCGGATCTCGTTGCGCACGGTGCGAATCCTGCCGACATAGTGCTGCACGCTGCGCAGAATGGTAAAACCGTTCATGACCTCACTCCTCTCTTTTCGATGAGAAGAGTATCGCACACCCCTCCTGACAGCAGTCTGTCAGGAGGTTGGCAGGGTGCCTAAGAAGGCGGCGCGGCGGCCTTCGTGCGGTTCAGATGAACCCATTTCTATCAGGAATGCCTTGCCCGGAGGGTGCCTTGAGAACGGCTTTGACAGCCGCCATCGTTGCTGGTCAAAAGCGGCATGACGAAACTGCTCGCCCTAGTCATCATCGGCATCATGCTGATCCAGATCATCAAGCCGCTGGGATGGCCGGGGCTGAAGCGGCGCGGCGATTTCTGGAAGCTGGCGTTGCTGGCCATGGCGGCGATCTCGCTTGCCGCCGTACTAGGCCATTGGACCTGAGGTACGAACTGAGCTCGATTTCTCGTCACCCAGCACGAAATCCAGCAGATGCTCCGCCCAGGCGCGGTAACCTGCTTCCGAGGCGTGGAAGCCATCGGAGGCGAAGCCGGCTTCGGGGTTGGTGATGGGTAGCCGCGCGGCGGCAACGGCGCCGCGCTCGTTGCAGAGCCGCACGCCCATCCGGTTCATTTCCGTGGCGCGGATCTCGAGGATTCTGCCGAGCAATGGCGGCATTGCCGGCGCGCGGGTGAATTCCAGCACCGGCGACCACACCACGCGCGCTTCCGGCCATTTGGCGCGCAGCGCGTAGAGCAGGCCGCCGAACTCCTTCTTGAATCGCGGCACGGAATGGAAGTTCTTGGTGTCGTTGGTGCCGATGGCGAGCACGATATGCGTCCAGGGATCGGCCGACAGGTTGGGCAAGACATAATCGCGGATCTGGCCGGAGGTCGCCGAATTGAAGCCGGCGGCGCGCCAGCGCACGGCGCTGCCGGTGCGTTCGGCGATCAGGCCGGCGAGCTGCGCGGCAAGCCCGTATTCGGATTGCTCGATGCCGACCGACGCTGCCGAGGAATCGCCCAGGACCAGCAGCGCGACGGGCGGCGCCTTGCCCGGTATTTCGTGCAGGACCGGGCCTCGCGCCGGCAGCATGCGGGTGGTGCGGCGGCGCACGCCGAGGCCCTGCCAGACATAGACCGGGAAGGCGAGCCAGGTGAGAAGGGCAAGCAGGCGCTGCATGGCGGTTCCGTTACCGTAAAGGCAAAGCCATTAGCGCATGTTTCGTCCGAGGTGAACGAGGCCGATTACGCGCAGCAGTCCGGCCGCTCCGCACTTTTGTCCTGGTATTCGTCGTGGAGGCGCACCCAGTCCATCAGGTTGTGATACGGACCCGTCTCGTCGCGGCCCTTCGGCGTCACGTCGAGATAATGATAGGCGCCGATCAACGCGTCGCCGCCGCGGGCGCGCGACAGGAAGGTGAGGAAAATGTCGCCGCACTCGTTGCGATAGAAGATGCTGGTGCCGGGCAGGTCCTTCGATCGCAGCGGACGCTTCTCGAAATTGTACGTGGTTTCGCCGGTAGCGATCTGCTTGTCGGTGAAGGAGACCTGCAGGTCGAAGTTGAAGTCCGACGCATAGGACGACACCCAGTCGAACTTCCAGCCCATGCGCTGCTTGTAAGGCAGGATCTCGGCCAGCGGCGCGCGCGAGACCACGACCAGCGAGACGTCATGATGTTTCAGATGCCGGTCGGCGCCGTCGATATGGTCGGCGAGGAACGAGCAGCCCTGGCAACGGTGATCGCAACCCGGCGCCATCATGAAATGATAGACGATGAGCTGGCTCTTGCCGGCGAACAGGTCGCCAAGACGCCTTGGCCCCGCTTCGGTTTCGAAAACGTAATCCTTGCGCAGCTTGAACCAGGGCAGCTGCCGCCGTTCGGCGGCGACAAGGTCGCGGAACCGTGTCAGTTCCTTCTCGCGCTCGAGGTGCTTGCGATGCGCTTCGAACCAGTCTTCGCGCGAAACCACGGCATTGCGTTGCATGACCATCTCCTGTCCTCTCCTGCCAAGGACGTTCGACATCGGCTCAACCCGACACAGCCGCCGCTGTTTCGCTGAATCAGGTAGGGATGCGGCTGGCAAAAAACAAAAACCCGGGCCGATGGCCCGGGTTCAGACTGCTGACAAACCCCGTCGAATTTCGGCGGGGTTTTGTTTTATGTGATTGAAGCGTTTGAGAAGTTCGTGTCAGGAGATTTTGACAGGAGGCGCCGAGCCCTCATGCGAGGCTTGGTTTTGG
>NZ_RZTO01000226.1:0-7980 GCF_003997225.1 Mesorhizobium sp. M2C.T.Ca.TU.002.02.1.1 | reverse complement strand
GCGGCGAGCCGACCTCGCCGCGGCACGTTCAGTGCCGCAGGCGTGACGTCACTCGATCAGCCCGAGCCGCAAAGCCTTGGCGACGGCCTGGTTGCGGTTGACCGCGTTGAGCTTCTGCGTCGACTGGGTGAGATACTGGTTGGCGGTATGCACCGACAGCTTGAGGAGCTTGGCGATCTCCTCGCTGGTGTTGCCGTTGGCGGTCAGCTTCAGGCATTCGAGCTCGCGCTTGGAGATCGAGCGCATGCGGCCGGTTTCGCCGGGACGGATGCGGGCGACCGCCGCGAAGAGCGCGAAGGAGCGGGCGTGAATCTCGCAAAGCGTGTCGTCGGTGAGCGCGATCTCCGAGCCGAGGAAGACGACCAGCCCGCATTGCCCGCGATCGGCATGCACCGGAAAGGCGATGCCGTTGGTGCCGGGCGCCAGCGGCGCGGTCGGCTCGGCCCAGGCGAGCGGCTGAAAGACCTGCCGCGATCCGGCGGCGCCATCGTCGGCCCACCATCGCGGCGCCGTCGAGAGGCGGCTGTGGCGCACCATATCCTCGCCATTGGCGCCGGAGATGAACTTGGTCGCGACCGCGGTGCCGGGATAGTCGGAATCGAAACACGCCACGAGACGCGCGCGCTCGGGCGAGGGGCTGACGAAATAGAGGCCGAAGGCCGAGGCATTGATATCGACGGCGATCCAGCGGCATCGGCGCACGGCATCGGGAATGGTGACGGCGTGGTGCGTCTCGGAGCCGAGCGAGAAGGCGCCGAACGGGTTGCGCTGATCGTTGAAAAGGGCGGCTGCCGCCTCTCTGGCCTGTGCGTGCTTCAAATGATGCCGCTCCTGATCGCCGTCGCGATCGCCATCGCACGGTTCGAGGCCGCGAACTTCTGGATGGCGTGCGTGATGTAGCTGTTGACGGTGTTCGACGAGACGCCGAGGATGACGGCCACCTCGTCGGTGGTCTTGCCTTCCGAGACCCAGAACAGGCATTCGCGCTCGCGGTCCGACAGCGGATCCTGCATGGATGCCGCCGCGATCAGCTGCGGAATGCTGGAAAGCGCATAGCAGCATTTGATCTGCGCCTTCATCAGGGCGGTGAGGTCGATCTTGCCCGCTTCGGCCGCCGAGAACAGCACGAACAGGCGTTGCCGGCCGACATTCAACCGCAGCGAATAGATTTCGGCGTGGCCGAGCACGTCGAGCAGGCGGGCTTCCTCGCCGCTCAGCAATGCGCCGGCGTCGGGCGCGTGCGCGGCCACCAACGGCTTCGGGCGTACGCCCGGCGCCACGGTCAATGGGCCCAACGCAAGATTGGCAATCAGCCTTTTGCCGATCAGCTCTATGCCGTCGAAGATCCAGTTCGAGGAGACGATGCGCGCATCGTTGCGGTCCTGGTCATGCACGATGGCGACCAGCATGTAGGAGTCGGCGCCGATATCGGCGGCAAGCTGCATGAAGAAGGAGGTGAGATCGCCGCGGGACGTCAGGCGCGAGCCTGAAGTATCGGGTTGGAGAAGCGCGGCGGAACTGCTCATTTTAATTCTTGGGTTCTTGCCGGAATCGATCCTTGTGCCCGGTGCTGGCGAAGCCAACGGCCGGACCGAAACGCGTCACGTTTACGAAGACACACTCACGGGCGCGAACGGCGCCCAATCACGCCGAATCCCTCTAGGGAACGCGAAATCCGTCCGCGTCTGGTGCCGGCCTGGCGCCGGAACTTGAGACTTTGGGTGGTCGCCGCGCCCCCCGTGGACCGGCTGATTCGGGTCTAATCTACCCGCAGATGAATCCGACATCAAACGCGATTTGACAAAATCGAATCCGGTGGACTCGCATTGCGACTCAGCAGCCGGTCTTTGCGTTACTTGGCGGTGATTTCAAAGCCGAATTGAGCCGATGATTTCGTGGCGTGGCGCAAAAATACGCCCCCGGCCGCAACCGAGGGCGTATGTCCATTCGGGTGCGGCTCAGCGATCCTCGAAGCCGGTCAGCACGCCGACGGCGTTGATGCCGATCTCTTCGACGGCGTAGCCGCCTTCCATGACGAACAGCGTCGGCAGGCCGAGTCTGGCGATACGGCGGCCGATCTTGGGATAGTCCTCGCTCTTCAGCTTGAACTGGCTGATCGGGTCCTTCTCGAAGGTGTCGACGCCGAGCGAGACGATGACGACGTCTGGGGCATAGGCCGCGAGCCTGGCGCAGGCGTCCTCCAGCGACGCGCCCCAGCCGTCCCAGTTGGTGCCGAAAGGCATCGGGTAATTGACGTTGAAACCTTCGCCTTCGCCTTCGCCGCGCTCGTCGGCGTGGCCAAGGAAGAACGGATACTCGACCATCGGATCGCCATGCAGGTTGAGCACCTGGACGTCACCGCGGCGATAGAAGATCTCCTGTGTGCCGTTGCCGTGATGGTAGTCGACATCGAGGATCGAAACGCGCTTCGCGCCCTGGTCGCGAAACCATTGCGCGACGACGGCGGCGTTGTTGATGAAGCAATAGCCGCCCATGAAGGCGGCGCCCGCATGGTGGCCTGGCGGACGGCAGAGCGCGAAGGCGGTGCGCTCGCCGCCCTTGACGAGGGCCGCCGCCGTCAGCGCGACATCATAGGACGACTTGATCGCCGCCCAGGTGCCTTCGACGAAGGTGGCGCCGGCATCGAAGGAGTAATAGCCGAGCAAGGCATCGACGCGCTTCGGCGGCACGTCGCCGCGAAGGCCGCGCGTCGGCCAGGTGAAGCCCATGGCCGATCCCGTGAAACCGGCGGCGACCCATTCCGGCCACACCGTCGGCAGGAAGTCGATATAGTGGGCTTCATGCACGCGCTTGGCGGCGGTCAGATCATGCTCGGCCGGTCCGATGATCGGCCCGAGCTTCTCGCTTTCCACCCGCGCCTTGATGAATTCGGCCCGCGACGGTTTCTCGAAACCTGGCACGATCGCCGACGTGACCAGTTCCATCTGGCCTGAATGGCCGGCGTGGAGAGGCGAAAAGACAGTTTTCATAGAATTCCCCTGGAGTGCGAAATCAGTTGGAAATGCGAAATCAGTCGAGGTTGAGATAGGGGTTCACGAGAGCCAGCCACATGGCTTCCACATCGTCCTCGATGAGGTCGAATGTCTTGCGATCCCGCTTCAGTCCGACAAGCCTGCAGGCGTGCCCGACCTCCATCATCACCAGGCCCAATCGCTTGGCGGTCTTTTCCTCGAGGGCCGGGTTCACATGCTGCAGCCAGGCTGCATAGAGGGCGATGATCTCTTTGTCGTATTCGTCCTGGATCGGCCTCAGGTCGGCGTTGCCGGATATGGCCTCGATCACCGGCATCAGCGTGACGTTGTCCAGATAGAGCCTTGACGTGTCGATGAAGAGCTTGCGCACTTCGCGCCGAAACTCGTCACGGTTGGTCGGCCGGGGGGTGTTGATGCGCTTCTGGATCACCTGAGGAAAGGACGACAGCCAGCGCCGGGCCAGGTCCAGAAGAATGGCTTCCTTGTTGGGAAAGTACTGATAAACCGAACCGACCGACAGGCCTGCGCGCTGCGCGATGGCGAGCGTCGTCGGCGTTCTGGTTCCTTGCTCCCGCGTCAGGATCAGGGCCGCATCGAGAATCCTGTCGACCACCTTGCTTGACCGTTGCTGCCGCGGCTGCTTGCGCGGTTCGAGCGCTATTTTGGTCTTGCGGTCGAGACTGCGCTTCACTGCTCCTTGCCCCCGTTCCCCGCTCGACCCCACCATCGGCGTGCGGTGCGGTCCACTATACATTGCAAATTCCGGCTGTTGACAAACGCGAATAAACAGTCGCATTCTTTATCCACGCTGTCTTCAACGATAACAAGGGGAATTTCGAAGGCGGCGCATCGGCATCGACTTTGTCCCATGGCGCCGCCCGATAGATCGGCAGCTCGTTGGACGTTGGCGCTGTCGGTCCCTCAGCAAAATGTGGAGTCGCGATGTCGGTTGCGGGTGGTGGTGCGGATCTGGTGGTCGTCAACGGCCGCGTGCTGACCATGGACGACGACAATCCCGCCGCTGAAGCTATTGCCGTCAAGGACGGCGCCATCATCGCCATCGGCAGCCGCGCTTCGATCGAAGGGCTCAAGGGGCCTGCGACGAAAATTGTCGACGCGCAGGGCGGTTCCGTTCTGCCGGGCTTCATCGAAGCGCATATGCATCTCTTCGGCGGCGCGGCCGAGCTCGACAACCTGCATCTGGCGGGCGTCCATGGCTTCGACGCGCTGTGCGACGCGATCCTGGATTTCGCGGCCAAGCGCCCGGACGCCCGGCTGCTGATCGGCGCCGGCGTGGACTACGCCATCCTGCCGGAGCCGGTGACGCGCCACGATCTCGACCGTATCATTCCCGACCGTCCCTTCGCCATGTCGGCTTCGGACCACCATACGATGTGGGCGAACACCAAGGCGCTGGAAGAGGCCGGGCTGCTGCATGGCAGAGAGGTCGGACAAGGCAACGAGATCGTCATGGGCGCCGACGGGCTGGCGGCCGGCGAGCTGCGCGAAGGCGAGGCCTTCGGACCGCTCCTCGACCATTACGGGGCGAACCGGACGCGGCTTGGCCTCGAAGGCGCGGAGCCCGATCCTTATCCTTCGGCGAAGGAACTGGCCGCCGATCGAGACCTGATGCACCGCGGGCAGCAATGGTGCGCCAAGCATGGCATCACCTCGATCCAGAACATGGACGGCAATCTCTACCAGCTCGAGCTGCTGGCCGGGCTGGAAAAGGAGGGGCGGCTGCTCTGCCGCACCAAGATCCCGTTCCACTTCAAGAACTTCATGAAGCTGGACATGCTGGAAAAGGCTTCGCGGATGGCCGCGACCTACAATTCCGAATGGCTGACGTCCGGCATGGTCAAAGTCTTCTATGACGGCGTGCTGGACTCCTGGACGGCGGTGATGGTCGACGACTATGCCGACAGGCCCGGATGGCGCGGCGAGCCGCTGTTTTCGCCGCAACATTTCGCCGAGGTGGCGGTCGAGGCCGACAGGCGCGGGCTGCAGATCGCCGTTCATTCGATCGGCGACGGCGCCGTGCGCGCGGTGCTCGACGGCTACCAGGCGGCGGCGAAGAAGAACGGCCGGCGCGACAGCCGGCACCGCGTCGAGCATATCGAGGTGATCACGGCCCCCGACGTGCCGCGTTTCGCCGAGCTCGGCGTGCTCGCCTCGATGCAGCCGGCGCATCCGCCGGGCGCGCTGAACTTCCCGATGGAGCCGACGATCTCGCGCATCGGCCGCGACAAGTGGCCGCTGAGCTATGCCTGGCGCACGCTGAAAAACGCCGGCGCGCGCGTGGTGTTCGCGTCCGACTGGCCGGTTTCGCCGATCGATCCGATCCTGTCCATCCAGGCGGCAGTGATGCGCAAACCTTGGGCAGAAGGCATGCCGGACCAGAGCTTCTCGTTGCGGGAAGCAATCGAGGGCTACACGGTCGAAGGCGCTTATGCTGAGTTCAACGAACATCGCAAGGGTCGCCTGAAGACGGGCTACCTCGCCGATATCGTCGTCTTGTCGGCGGATATCGAGTCGACCGCGCCGGAAGCGCTGCACACCGTGCATCCGGTGACCACCATCTGCGGAGGGAGGATCACCTACCAAGCCTAACGATGGCATAGGAATTGCTTAATTGAATGGGGACTCGGATCGAGTCACTGCTGCGCAGTTGCCAAGCCGACCGGCTTGTGGTGACAATCAAACAGGAACACACCTGCCGACAAGAGCAGGCGCTCTCAATGGGGTAATCGTGCCGGAACAACCGGGTAAGAACGCGATTGAAGTTCGCGGTGTTCGCAAGGTCTTCGGAACCGGCGAAAACCAGGTAGCCGCCCTCGACACGGTGTCGGTGTCGATCCGCGAAAACGAGTTTTTCACACTGCTCGGCCCCTCCGGATGCGGGAAGACGACACTGCTGAGGTTGATTGCCGGCTTCGATTTCCCAACCGCCGGCGAGATATTGCTGCACGGCCAGGACATCGCGCCGCTGCCACCCTACAAACGCCCGGTCAACACCGTCTTCCAGAGCTATGCGCTCTTCCCGCACATGACGGTGGCGCAGAATATCGGCTTCGGACTGGAGATGCTCGGCAAGCCGAAAGCCGAGATCGAGGCGCGCGTCGCGCAGATGCTGAAGCTGGTCAAGATGGAAGCGCTCAAGGCGCGACGCACCAGCCAGATTTCAGGCGGCCAGCAGCAGCGCGTGGCTTTGGCCCGGGCGCTGGCGCCGCAGCCGAAGGTGCTCCTGCTCGACGAGCCGCTCTCGGCGCTGGACTACAAGCTACGCAAGGAAATGCAGATCGAGCTGAAGCGGCTGCAGAACGAGACCGGCATCACCTTCATCTTCGTCACCCACGACCAAGAAGAAGCGCTGACCATGTCCGACCGCATCGCGGTGATGTCGGCCGGCAAGATCCTGCAGGTCGGCACGCCGCGCGACATCTACGACCGGCCGGCCGAACGCTTCGTCGCCGACTTCATCGGCGAAACGAACTTCCTGCCCGGCACGGTGGTGTCGAAGCAGGCCGGCGTGGCGACGGTCAAGTTCGCCAGCAGCGCCACGATCAGTGCCGGCTATCCCGAAGGCTTCAACCCGACCGGCGAGGTGACGCTGGTGGTGCGTCCCGAGCACGCCGATCTGGTTCCCGATCCGGCCAAGGGCACGATCACCGGCACGCTCTCCAACATTGTCTATTTCGGCACCGACACGCATTACCACGTCAAGCTCGACGGCGGCGGCGAGAACTTCATCGTGCGCCACCAGAACAGCCGTTCGAGCGCGGTGACCTACGAGACCGGCGCCAAGGTCGGCATCCAGTTCGAGGAGGACGCCGCTCGCGTCCTGAAAGACTGATGACGACAGCCACGCTCTCCCCGACCACGCTTTCCAAGGCCGCGTTGTTCGAAGCCCAAGCGGTGAAGACCAGCGCGCGGCGCAACCGGCTGCTGTCGCTGCCGGCGCTGATCATCATCGGCATTTTCGGCGTGCTGCCGCTGATCATCATCTGCGTCTACTCGTTCCTCGTCGCCGCGCCCTATGGCGGCGTGCAGTGGCAGTTCTCGACCGACGCCTATTTCAACTTCCTGTTCCAGCGCGACATTTTCGACGACACGCTGCAGTTCACGCCGGACTTCCTGATCATCTACCTGCGCTCGTTCCTGTTCGCGGTGGTGACGACGGTCATCTGCCTGCTGCTCGGTTTTCCGACCGCCTATTTCATGGCGACGCGGCCGCCGGCGCAGCGCAACTGGTGGGTGCTTCTGATCACCATCCCGTTCTGGTCCAACCTCCTGGTCCGCACGCTGGCGATCATGTTCATCATCCGCGACGAGGGCCTGATCAACAACGCGCTGCTGGCGCTCGGCGTGATCGATAAGCCGATCACCATGCTCTACACCAACTTCGCCATCCAACTCGGCCTGCTCTACGCCTTCCTGCCGTTCATGGTGCTGCCGCTCTATTCGAGCCTGGAGAAGCTCGACTTCCGCCTGGTCGAGGCAGCCTACGATCTTTACGCGACGCGCCGGCAGGTGCTGTGGCGGGTGATCATCCCGCTGTCCAAGCCCGGCATCATCGCCGGCTGCCTGCTCGTCTTCATCCCTGCGCTCGGCGCCTATGTGACGCCGCTGATCCTGGGCGGCGGCGTGCACCTGATGATCGGCGATCTCATCGCGCAGCAATTCGGCTCGGGCCGCAACTGGCCGCTCGGCTGCGCGCAGGCGCTGATCCTGATGGCGGCGGTGCTGGTGGCGCTGTTCTTCTATGTCCGCAACACGTCGGGGAAGGTGCAGCATGGCTGAGCCCCGCGTCATGGACATCAAGGACCAGCCGGGCTTCCGCTCGATCGCCGTCATCTGCCTGCTGGTGCTCTATATACCGGTGCTGATCCTGATGATCTTCTCGCTGAACAGCGGATCGCTGGTCACGCATTGGGAAGGCGTCACGCTCAACTGGTACGGCAGCGCGCTGCTCAACGAGGAGTTCCAC
>NZ_RZTO01000225.1:0-7993 GCF_003997225.1 Mesorhizobium sp. M2C.T.Ca.TU.002.02.1.1 | reverse complement strand
GCTCCGGCTTCCGCGGCGGCCTGTTCTTCGCCTCGCTGTTCCTGGGGGCCTTGCTCGGCAAGGTCTTTGCCGGCGTCATGGCGATGACCGCGCCGTCGGCCGGCATCGATCCGGCGGTCGCCGCCGTCGTCGGCATGACCTCGCTTGCGGTCGGCGTCGTCGGCGGTCCACTGACCATGACGTTCCTGGCGTTGGAATCGACCCGCGACCTGACGCTCACCGGCGTGGTGCTGGCGGCCTCGATCATGTCGGCGATCCTGGTGCGCGAGACCTTCGGCTACTCCTTCTCGACCTGGCGCTTCCATCTGCGCGGCGAGACGATCCGCAGCGCCCATGACGTCGGCTGGATGCGCAGCCTCACTGTCGGCTCGATGATGCGCAAGGATGTCCGCACCATCCCTGCCTCGACCACGCTCGCCGAATTCCGCAAGGAGGTCCCGCTCGGCTCCGGACAGCGCGTCATCGCCGTCGAGCAGGCCGACCAATATGTCGGCATGCTGCTGGTGCCGGAACTGCACAGCGATCGCTCCGACGGCGATACGCCTGTGAGCGCGCTGGCCCAATTCAAGGATGCGGTGCTGGTGCCTTCGATGAACGTCCAGACCGCGGCCGAGACCTTCCAGCGCACCGGGGCCGAAGAACTGGCGGTGGTCGAGGACTTCGACGAGCGCATCGTTCTCGGCCTGCTCACCGAAAGCCACCTGATGCGCCGTTACGCCGAAGAGCTCGACAAGGCGCGCCGCGACCTGTCGGGCGAGGGTTGACCCCGATCGACAGCCCGGCCAATAAGACGTCAATCCCGGAAGCTTTCCCATGCAAGTCAAGCGCAACGGCGATATCTCGTTCTGGTATGCGGATCTGGGTCACATTCCCGCGCCGCGCCCGCCTTTGCCGGGCGACATCGAGGCGGATGTCGCGATCGTCGGCGCGGGCTATACCGGACTGTGGACAGCCTATTACCTGAAGAAGGCAAGACCCTCGCTGCGCATCGTGCTGCTCGAGCGGGAGTTTGCCGGCTTCGGCGCGTCGGGTCGCAATGGCGGCTGGCTGTCGGGCGGCTTCGGCTGGTCGCGCGAGAAATATCTCAAGACCTCGACTCGGCAAGGCGTCACCGCCATGCAGAAGGCGATGGCAGGCTGCGTCGACGAGGTGATCCGGGTGGCGACGGAAGAGGGCATCGATGCCGACATCCGCCGCGTCGACAATCTGACGGTCGCCACCAATCCGGCGCAGCTGGAACGCGTGCGCGAGGAATGCGAGACGATCCGCGCCTGGGACGCCGATCCCGAACGCATCGAGCTGCTTGACGCCGAGGCGACACGGGCGCGCATCAACATCCGGAACGTCATG
This sequence comes from Mesorhizobium sp. M2C.T.Ca.TU.002.02.1.1, assembly GCF_003997225.1. Classification (NCBI taxonomy): domain Bacteria; kingdom Pseudomonadati; phylum Pseudomonadota; class Alphaproteobacteria; order Hyphomicrobiales; family Phyllobacteriaceae; genus Mesorhizobium; species Mesorhizobium sp. M2C.T.Ca.TU.002.02.1.1. The sequence continues at coordinate 6,643 of NZ_RZTO01000225.1, read as the reverse complement.
GGTGGCTTCGTCATCCATGGACAGGCGCGCGTGCAGCCCGCAAAGCTGGTGAGAGGGCTCGCGGCGGCGGTCGAGCGTCTCGGCGTTTCGATCTACGAGAAGACGACCGTGACATCCATCGCCAAGGGCCTTGTGACCACGGACCGCGGCACGGTGCGGGCTGAAACCATCATCCGGGCGACGGAAGGGTTCACAGCCGGGATCCCTGGCGAGGAGCGGACATGGCTGGCGCTCAACAGCGCGCAGATCGTCACCGAGCCGCTGTCGGAAGAACTCTGGCGCAGGATCGGCTGGGAGGGGCATGAGCTGCTTGGCAATGCCGCGCATGCCTATTGCTATGCCCAGCGCACGCGCGAGGGGCGCATCACCATGGGTGGACGCGGCGTGCCCTACCGCTACGGCTCGCGCACCGACGTCAACGGGCAGACGCAGCAGGCGACGATCGACCAGCTGCACACGATCCTGACGACGCTTCTGCCGCAGACGGCGGGGTGCCGCATCGATCACGCCTGGTGCGGCGTGCTCGGCGTGCCGCGCGACTGGTGCACGACGGTCGGCCTCGATCCCGCGACGCGCATCGGCTGGGCCGGCGGCTATGTCGGGCTCGGCGTGTCGAGCTCCAATCTCTCCGGGCGCACGCTCACCGATCTGGTGCTCGGCCAGAACACCGAACTGACGCGGCTGCCGTGGGTCAACCGCAAGGTGCGGCCCTGGGAGCCGGAGCCGTTCCGCTGGTTGGGCGTCCATTCGATGTATCAGCTCTACCGCATCGCCGACCAGCGCGAGGCCGCGGGGCTTGCACGCGCCTCGAAGCTTGCCGCCCTTGCCGACGCCATTACAGGCCACTGATCGGCCGGAAGATCAGTGATCGATCGGGCCTTTGGGCGACACAAGCGTCGTGCCGGCGGTGGTCGGGCGCTCGATCATGCGGCGCACGCGCGGCGGGTTCTCGCCGCTGTGCAGCGCGCGAATGCGTTCGCCGACCACGGCATCGGCGTGGGTGGCGCGCCGGTTGTGGCGGATATACTCGACCCAGGTCGGCGTGTGGTAGTGCTCGATCCACACTGACGGATTTTCGAGATCCCGCGCAAGTGTCCAGTTGCGCGCGCCGTCACGGCGGCGGATGCGGCCGCGATCGGCCATGGTCGCCAGGAATTCCGGCACGTCCTCCTCGCGGATGATGTACTCGATCATGATGGCGATCGGGCCGCTGCGCGGCTTGAGATCGAGCGACAGCATCGGCTCCTTGAAGCGGTTGAGCGGATCGAGGTTGAGGACCGTCTGCTTCGGCAACGGAAGGAAGAAACCGATGGCCGCGCCGGCAAGCATGGCGCCCGCCGCCGCGATCAGCGCAATCTCGGCGCCATGCGCGTCGGCGACGACGCCCCAGATCCAGCTGCCCAGCGCGATGCCGCCGAAGGTCGCCGTCTGGTAGATCGACAGCACGCGGCCGACCACCCAGCGCGGCGTCGACATCTGCACCGTGACGTTGAAGTGCGAGAGCGCGATCACCCAGCAGGCGCCGCCGATCAGCAGGCCCGCCGATGTCTGCCAGGCATTGTGGCTGACGGCGGCGTCGAGGGCGCAGAGCGCAAAGCCGGCGAAGGCGGCGCGCACCATCGTTTCGCTCGACAGCAACTGCCTGAGCCGCACGCTGATCAGCGCGCCGCCGACCGCGCCGATGCCGAAGGCGCCGAGCATGATGCCATAGGTCAGCGCATCGCCCTTGACGACGTCGCGCGCCACCAGCGGAAGAAGCGCCAGCACCGCGCCGGCGCTGAAGCCGAACGCCGAGCCGCGGACCAGCACCTTGGCGATGTTGGGCGACATGGCGACATAGCGCAGGCCGGCGCCCATCGCGGCACCGAGCGACTCGCGCGGCAAGGTTTGCTCGGGCAGCGCCGGCCTCCAGCGGGCAAGCACGAGGATCAGGCCGATATAGCTGATGGCGTTGGCGGCAAAGGCTGCGGCCGCGCCGGCTGCGGCGACGATGATGCCGCCGATGGCCGGGCCGACGCTGCGGGTGATGTTGAAGCCCAGCGAGTTGAGCGCGACCGCCGCCGGCACCTTGGCGCGCGGCACCATGTCGCCGACCGAGGCCTGCCATGACGGGCTGTTCAGCGCCGTGCCGCTGTCGATCAGGAAGGTGAAGGCAAGCAGCGTCCAGGGCGTCATCCAGCCTTGCCAGGTGAACAAGGTGAGAAGCGCCGAGACGACCAGCATGAAGGTCTGCGCCACCAGCATCACCTTGCGGCGGTTGAAGCTGTCGGCGATGGCGCCGGCGACGAGCGCGAACAGCATGATCGGCAAGGTGGTCGAAGCCTGGACCAGCGCCACCTGGTAGGGCGAGGTGGCGATCGTGGTCATCATCCAGGCGGCGCCGACGCCCTGGATCAGGCCGCCGAAATTCGACACCAGGCTGGCCGACCAGACGGCGCGGAAGATGCCATGCCGGAACGGAGCCAGCGCGGAGACGCGTTCGCTTTCCGGCTCGTCGTCGATCATGGTTGCGCCTTCGTCCGCTATGCAGGCTCGCCTTGCCCCGAAGGGATGGCGACTCGCCAAAGAGTGCGACCCAACAATAGGACGGCAAAGGCGAAAATGCGTCGGCGAAGCTTTAAACCAAGCATCTTGCCGGTCTGGACCAAAATTTCGCGATTTTCGCGCCTTCAGCCTCGGCCAGGCCTATCGTGTCGCTGCTCATGCAAGCCCAAGCGCTTGTCTGCTTCGCGTCAGAAGCCGTGTTCGATACGCTCGAAGATGACGTTGGTGAAGGCCGAGATCTGGCTGCCGATGAACGGCCCGGTCAGCGCTACCACCAGCATGATGGCAACGATCTTCGGTACGAAGGTCAGCGTGATTTCCTGGATCTGGGTCAGCGCCTGGATGAGCGCGATGCCGATGCCGACCACCATCGCCACAAGCACAACGGGGGCGGAAGCGGTGAGAACCGTCCACACCGCGTACTGGACGATATCGAGGGCATCGGCCTCATTCATCGGCTGGCCCTGCGCGAAACCGGTTAGGCGGCCGGCTTGATCGACACGCCCGCGCCGACCGGGACCTGGGTGCCGTCCTGCAGCACCGCGATCAGGCCGCTGCTGGAAAGCGTCACCGAAGCCACCGTGCCGGTGGTCTTGCCGTCGGCCGAGGTGATCGAGCGGCCGATCAGCGCGTCGGCCTGCGACAAGGCCGAGGACTGCATGATCTGGTCGAGCTTGGTGTTGGTCTGCACCGACTGCTCGACCTGGGAGAAGGTGGCGAGCTGGGCAACATATTGCGTCGAATCCATCGGCTTGGTTGGATCCTGGTTCTTCATCTCGGCGATCAGAAGCTTCAGGAACGACTGGTAGTCCACCGCCGTCTTCGAGGTCTGCTGGCTGGCCTGGTTGGCGCCAACCGGGATCGTTGTCGTCATGTCGACGGCCATCTTATGCTCCTACAGCCAGTGCGCGGGGCGTTTCGGGAATGTCGTCATTGTCCTCGAGCGCCTTGCGTTCGAGGGGATAGAGCGCGCGGATCGCCTTCAGCGCCTCATAGATATCGTCCTCGCCGACCATGCGGTCGATCTGCTTCAGGCTGTTGCAGATGTCCTGGTTGTCGAAGCTCGCGATCAGCATCGGCAGCGAGCGGCGGAACATGTCGCGCGCCTCCGCGGCGCCTGCCGGGTTGATCAGCATGATCTGCACGATGAAATAAAGCTGCCTGAGCGGCGTCGAGGCCTGGTCGGCCTGGATGACGTGGCTTTCGAGCAGGAACTGCACGTCGTTCATCAGCTCGATGGTGACCTTGCGGTCGACGCGGATGACAGCGCCGTTGACGTAGATCTTCTCGTTGGGCTTCAGCGAGATCTTCAGCGTGTTGGTCATTGGATGCCGTCTCGGATGATCTGGGAGACCTCGATCAATCCTTCGAAATTGTTGGTGCGGCCCTGGCGGATGTCTTCCGTCTCGCGCAGCAGCCACAGGCCGATCGAGATCAGGTTGGCGCGAAGCTCCTTGGGGAGCGCGTTGTCGCTGGAGCCGAGATCCTCGACGAAGGTGGTCCAGATGCGGTTGGTGAAATGCAGCGCTTCGACCGCTTCCATCGATTCGGTGCCGACGGCGGCTGCCGCTGCCAGCATGTCGATCGATCGGGTGAGCAACTGCCGCTCCCGGTCCTTGGCATCGGCGACGGAGTCGGTCTGGATGTCGGCGTAGGAGAATTGATACATCGTCGGCGCTCTGGCGTTCCGGTTTAGGTGTTCAAGTCAGATAGTTGAGCAGGCTGAGCTGCTGCAGACGCGCGGTCAAGGCGAAGGACGTCTCGATATGCTGCGTCAGGTCGGCGACGCGGGTCGCGGCCTCCGACGGATCGACGCCCTCGAGATCGACGATATGCTTCTCGAAGAGGTCGACCTGGGTTTTCATGCGGTCGCTGGCATCGGACACGCGTTGCTGGGCAATGCCCGTCTCGGCCCGTATCTGGGTAATGCCACTGATGGCTTCGCCGACCAGCGTCTGGGCGCGGCCGACGACGGCGTTCTGGGCGGCCTCGCTGATATTGCCGGTGAGCAGGCTGCTGACCATGGCGGACGCCATGGCAAGCTTGCGGATGCCCTGCTCATTGGCGCTGACCGAGGTCTGGGTGGTCTCGTTGAGCGAGATGCGGCTGGTGATCTGGTCGTCGGTGGCGCTCGACCAGTTGGCTTGCCAGCCGGCGCCCAGGAATTGCGGCTCGACCTGTGTGGTGATGAAGTCGTCCATCTGCGCGGCGGTGATGTTGGCCGCCGCCGGGTCGGTCTGGGCAAAGCCGAAATAGCTCGAAAAGGCGGCGTCGAAGGCGGCCTTGGCCGGCGAGCCGGCGGCGTTGAAATCGTCGATCGGCTTGACGTCGGTGTTGGTGCCGGCAAACAGATATTCGCCGTTGACGCTGGTGTTGAGGATGCCTGTCATCTGCTGCAGCGCCGAGGCGCCGGCGGTCTGCAGGATGCTGGTCGAGGAGTCGCCCGAGACGCCGCTGGTCAGCGCCGACAGGAAGCTCTGGGCGGTATCGGCGATCTGGCCGAGCGAATCCTGGGTCGATGTCAGGCGCGCCGAAACGAGCGCGTTGGAATCGACGATGCCGTTCAGCCGGTCGAGATCGCGCTGGAAGGTGACGGCCTGGGTCGTGCGGGCGCCAAGCGCCAGGCCGACATCGGCGACCGTGCCGGTCTGCGATTCCTTCGTCGCCTTGACGAGGTCGGCCTGCATCTTCGCCTGCTGGTAACGCAGCGCGTTGGAAATGGCAGCAGAGGAAACGCCTGTCGCTTTCATGAATTATCCCACCGCGCTCATCAGGGCGTCCAGCATATCGCTTACCGTCTTCATCATATGCGCCGAGGCCTGATAGGTGTGCTCGAGGTCGAGGAGCAGGGACATCTCCTGGTCGACATTGACCCCGGTGTCGTTGGACAGCGCCTCGGCCGTGCGCGCCGCCAGCGCCTGCTTGCTGTCCGCATTGGTCGAGGCCTGCTGGCGCACGCCTTCGAACCAGCCGATGGCATTGGCCGCGTAGTCGGAGACGCCGGAGCCGACGGTGATGCCGGCCGAGCTGTCGAAGGCCATCGGCTGATCGAGCTTGCTGGAGTAGCCGATCAGAAGGTCCGCATAGGATGCGCCGCCGCCGGTGTTGGCGACATAGGCCGCGCCGTTGGCGCCGCCATCACGCAACAGCGCGGGGTTGCCGCCGGCGCCCGGATCGAAGGCGGCGTTGACGCTGATCGTGCCGGCAAGGCCGTCGACCAACGTGCCGGCGGCTGGAATCGCCGGCGCGCCCGACCATGTGAACAGGCCGGTCGCATTGGGTTGCGACGATGAGGTCTCGGCAAATGCCGTGACAAGGCCACGCGCGATTTCGTCGAGCTGGCTCTGCATGGTCGAGGCAACGCCGTCGCGCAGCTTCAGAAGGCCTGCGAGCTTGCCGTCGGCGGTGGTGTTGTCGCCGGTGCCGGCCGAGACCGGCACATTGTCGATGTAGATCGTGTTGCCGGCCGTGCCGGCCGAATAGCCGGACGACGGCGTGAAGGTCACCGAGCGCGGCACGGTCTCGAACAGCGTTGTGCCGTCCTTGGTGGTGATGACCATGTCGTTGTCGCCGCGCGTGAAGGTCGAGACGGGAACATACTCCGATATCTTCTTCAGGAGAGCGTCGCGCTGGTCGAGCGCGTCGGACACGTCGGTGCCGGAACGCGTGCCCGAGATGACCGCTTTGTTGGCGTCCTGGAACTGGCTGAGCAGCGAGTTGAGATCGTCGACGGCGGTGGCGATCTGGCTGTCCGCCTGGGTGCGGAAATCCTGGATCGCCTGGGTGCCGCTGTTCAGCGAATTCACCACTTGCTTGGCGGCGTCGACGACGCTGGTGCCGAGGTTCTGGTTCGACGGCGTGGTGGCGTAGAGCTGCAGGGCTTTCTGCAGGTTGGCGATCGCGGTGGAGGGGGACGACGCATTGTCGACCCCGTTGACCGACAGATCGAGCTGATCCATGCCGTCGTAAAGCGCGCTCTGGCCGCTCCATGCCGACAGCGCCGAGAGGTTCTGCCGGAACAGAAGATCATTGGCGGCGCGCTGGATTTCCACCGCCCTGGCGCCGGGCGCCGTGCTGGTCACCACGGCGATGCGGCGGG
>NZ_RZTO01000224.1:0-8009 GCF_003997225.1 Mesorhizobium sp. M2C.T.Ca.TU.002.02.1.1 | reverse complement strand
GCTGCACCTTGGCCAAAGTCGTGGGCGAAAAATAGAGCCCGGCGCCCGCCAGACAGGCGACCGCAACAATTGCAAAGGCGATTTTTCCGCGCATCGACAAACAAGCCCTCTACCCGACGCGCCGATCCCGGTGGTCCATTGTAGCTCGATTCACGGCTCTTCGCCGCGATTTTCGCCGAATAGATAGGACAAGGCCTTGGCGGAAAAGGGCCAAAACTCGGCATTACGAAGATTTAATGTGCAGTGCACAAATGTTGGGCAGCCGGCAAATGAGCAGGATCAGGCGCCCTTCTCTGATCGAAAGTAGGCCGAAAATGCCCCTTTCCGGGAACGGAGCCGAGCGTTTTCGATAGAGGTGAGACGGGAAGCCGTGGGCCGCCATCACCTGAATATCAACACATCTTTACTAGCGAAGCATCGGCCATAGTGTCGCCGCCAGCAATAGACCCATGGCGATGTTGAACCATTTCAGCCGCACCGGATCCGACAGGAAGCCGCGCAGCGCCGTACCGAAACCGGCCCACACCGAAACGCTGGGCAGGTTGACAATGGTGAAGGCGATCGAGATCAGCGCCACGGAGACGAACGGGTGGTTGGCATTGGTGTAGACGGCCATGGCGGTGATCGCCATCACCCATGCCTTGGGATTGACCCACTGGAAGGCAGCGGCGTCGATGAAGCGCATCGGCCGTCCCTCCGCCCCTTTCCCGTCGCTCATCGAGCGCGACATGGCGATCTTCCAGGCAAGGTAGAGCAGATAGGCGGCGCCCGCGATCTTCAGCGCCGTATGCAGCGCAGGCAGCGCCGTGAGCACCGCGCCGAGCCCGAAGCCGACGGCCAGCAGCAGGATCAGAAAGCCGATGCTGACGCCCAGCATGTGCGGGACCGTCCTGGCGATACCGAAATTGACGCCGGAAGCGAGCAGCATGAGGTTGTTCGGCCCCGGCGTGATCGACGTCACGAAGGCGTAGACCAACAGGGCAAGGAATGCGTCGAGCGACATGTCATCCTCCCGGATATGTCAGCCTTACTGTCCCTTTTTTAGCAGATGCGCAAAAGCCACCGGCGGAGGACTGCCGGACCAGAGACAAGGTTGAAACGGTGTGAGCGCTGGCGTCCTTGTCACATTCCCTGCGGGCCGCGGTTCATCGCGGCGACGCCGGTACGGCAGATCTCGACCAGGCCAAGCGGCTTCATGATGGCAATGAACTGGTCGAGCTTGGAGCCCTTGCCGGTGATCTCGAAGATGAAATGCTCGGTGTTGGCGTCGATGACCGAGGCGCGGAAAGCGTCCGCAAGGCGGAGCGCCTCGACCCGGGCATCGCCGGTGCCGGCGACCTTGACCAGCGCGAGCTCGCGTTCCAGCGGCCGGTCCTGGCCGAGCTCGTGCGAACGGACGGACAGGTCGACCACCCGGTGCACCGGCACGATGCGCTCGAGCTGGTTCTTGATCTGCTCCATCACATGCGGCGTGCCGCGCGTCACGATGGTGATGCGCGACAGATGCTTCTCATGCTCGGTCTCGGAGACGGTAAGGCTCTCGATGTTGTAGCCGCGACCGGAAAACAGGCCGATGACGCGGGCAAGCACGCCCGGCTCGTTGTCGACCAGCACCGAAAGCGTGTGCGTTTCCGGCTTCTCGGTCTCCTTGGCGATGAAATAGGCGGAGCCGGTCGGTTGAAGGTGCTGTGCGTTCATGACGTGAATCTCGATTTCAGACTTTTGAGCTAATTCTCTGTTTGCGCACGGCTTTCTCGCGATAGCCCCGCCCCGGCATCATGCTCTAAACCAGTTCCCTGCCCTTGGCGTCGATGGCGTTGGCCACCGCTTCGTCGGTCGCCTCGTCCGGCAGGAGCATCTCGTTATGCGCCTTGCCCGACGGAATCATCGGGAAGCAGTTGGCCAAGGTCGCCACGCGGCAGTCGAACAGAACCGGCTTCTTCACCGAGATCATCTCCCTGATCGCGTCGTCGAGCTCATCCGGCTTGTCGCAACGGATGCCGTGGCCGCCATAGGCTTCCGCCAGCTTGACGAAGTCCGGCATCGCCTCGGTGTAGGAATGCGACAGCCGGTTGCCATGCAGCAGCTGCTGCCACTGGCGCACCATGCCCATATACTGGTTGTTGAGGATGAAGATCTTGATCGGCGCCTCATACTGCACCGCCGAGCTCATCTCCTGCATCGTCATCTGCACCGAAGCGTCGCCGGCGATGTCGATGACCAGCGCGTCCGGATGCGCGATCTGCACGCCGAGCGCCGCCGGCAGGCCATAGCCCATCGTGCCCAGGCCGCCCGAGGTCATCCAGCGGTTCGGCTTGTCGAAATGATAGTGCTGCGCCGCCCACATCTGGTGCTGGCCGACCTCGGTGGTGATATAGGTGTCCATGTCCTTGGTCAGCGCGTAGAGCCGCTGGATCGCATATTGCGGCATGATGACGTCGTTGTTCATCTTGTAGGCGAGCGAATCGCGCGCCCGCCATTTCGCGATTTGCTCCCACCACGGATAGAGCGCCTTCTTGTCGGTCTTGGCGGTCGCCCGCCACAGCCGCACCAGATCCTCCAGCACGCGGCCGACATCGCCGATGATCGGCACATCGGTGTGGACGTTCTTGTTGATCGAGGACGGGTCGATGTCGATGTGGATCTTCTTCGAATTCGGCGAGAACGCATTGAGCCGGCCGGTGATGCGGTCGTCGAAGCGCGCGCCGATGCAGACCATCACGTCGCAGTCATGCATCGCCATATTGGCTTCGTAGGTGCCGTGCATGCCGAGCATGCCGACCCAGTTCTTGCCGGATGCCGGATAGGCGCCGAGCCCCATCAGCGTCGAGGTGATCGGGAAGCCGGTGAGGTCGACCAGCTCGCGCAGCAGATGGCTGGCTTCCGGTCCCGAATTGATGACGCCGCCGCCCGAATAGATGATCGGTTTCTTGGCACCGGCCATCAGCTCGACCGCCGCCTTCACCTTTTCCAGGTCGCCCTGGACCTTCGGCTGGTAGCTGGTGCGCGGCGCCGTCTGCGGCGGCACATAGATGCCCTTGGCGAACTGCACGTCCTTCGGGATGTCGACCACGACGGGACCGGGCCGCCCGGTCGTCGCGACATGGAACGCTTCATGGATGGTGGCGGCGAGCTCGTTGACGTCCTTCACCAGCCAGTTGTGCTTGGTGCAGGGCCGCGTGATGCCGACCGTGTCGCATTCCTGGAAGGCGTCGGAGCCGATCAGCGACGTCGGCACCTGGCCGGTGAGGCAGACCAGCGGAATGGAATCCATCAGCGCATCCTGCAGCGGCGTCACCGCGTTGGTGGCGCCGGGGCCGGACGTCACCAGAAGCACGCCGGCCTTGCCGGTCGAGCGCGCATAGCCTTCCGCCGCATGGCCGGCGCCCTGCTCGTGCCGGACCAGGATGTGCTCGACCTCGTCTTGTTGAAAAATTTCATCGTAAATCGGGAGAACCGCGCCGCCCGGGTAGCCGAAGATGTGCTTGACGCCATTGTCCTTCAGCGCCTGCACCACCATTTCGGCGCCCGTCATTTCACGCCGCTCGTTCTGTCCGTTGCTCATCGGTCTGGTCCCGTACTGTCCGCCATCTGGCGATTTGCTGGTCGTTTAGTTCGATTGGAGGCAATAAAAAAGGCCCCCGAGGGAGCCTGTGTGGTGCGCATGGGAGGATTTCGCCCGGCGGTTACACCGCCTTGCCCACGCGCCAGCCTACGAGAATGAGTGCCGTTTTCATGGGCGCGGACAATAAGGGCGAAAACGCGGGCTCGTCAATGGGGTCCCGTACGAATTCACCCGCCTGTGAGAATGGCGCCCCGCGTTCCTTTGATACAGCTACCATAGTACAGTTGAGCGAGCCTCTCCGACGCACCACTATGCGTTGGCAAAGGACGTGCGAGGAGGACGCATGGCTGGCGAGCGGGAGCATATCCGCGAAATCGAACAGGTGCTGTCCGGCGCGCGATCGGCCCGCGACGATATCGTGGTCCAATCCTGGCTGCGCTGCATCGACACGCATCGGCTCGACCCGGCACGTCCGACGGAAGCCTACATCGTTCCCGAAACGCAGTTGCGCGAGCACCGCGAGCAGTCCGAAAGGCTGATCGCCATTGCCCGCAGCGGCCTGGAGACATTGTTCAAGCAGGTGGCTGGCCAGAACTACGTCTTGCTGCTGGCCGACGCCAAGGGCGTCACCGTCGACTTTCTCGGCGACCCGCTGTTCATGGATCAGTTGCGCAAGGCCGGGCTCTATCTCGGCTCCGAATGGTCGGAGAGCCGCACCGGAACCTGCGGCGTCGGCTCCTGCATCGTCACCGGCGAGGCGATGACCATTCACCAGACCGACCATTTCGACACCACCCACACGCCGCTCTCCTGCACCGCTGCGCCGATCTTCGACACCAAGGGCGAATTGACCGCCGTGCTCGACATCTCGCTGCTGCGCTCGCCACAGCCGAAGGTCAGCCAGAACCTTGCCCTTCACCTTGTGACGGCATCCGCCCGGCGCATCGAGCTCGCCAATTTGATGGCGCAGATGCATTCGGAATGGGTGCTGCGCTTCTCACGTTCGCCCGAATTCCTCGACGTCGATCCGGAAGCGGCCATCGCGCTCGACGCGTCGGGCCGCATCCTCGGCACGACGCGCGGCGCGGCGCTGCTTCTGGCGCAAGCCGGCGGCATCGACTGGAGGCTCTCGCCCTCGCCGATCGGCCAGCCGATCTCGCGTTTCCTCGACATGGATGTCGACGACTTGCCGAATTTGACACGCGGCCGTCCGACCGAGGAGCGGCTGGTGTTCGGCCGCAACGGCAGCGCGCTGTTCGCGCATGCCATCGAACCGCAGCCGACGAGTGGACGCCGCGTCCCTGTGGAGGTGCTGCCGGGACCGATCGCCGGGCTTTCGGGCGGCGACCCGGTTATGACGGCGGTGCAAATGCGGGCAGCCAAGCTGGCGCGCACCGCGATCCCGATCCTGATCCATGGCGAGACCGGCTCCGGCAAAGAGGTTCTCGCCCGGGCGATCCATGACAGTTCCGGGCGCGCCGGCCCGTTCGTGGCCATCAACTGCGCGGCTATCCCGGAACATCTGATCGAGAGCGAGCTGTTCGGGCACGCCGCCGGCGCCTTTACCGGCGCCACGGCCAAGGGGCGCAAGGGTCTGATCGAGAGCGCCGACGGCGGCACGCTGTTCCTCGACGAGATCGGCGATATGCCCTACGCGCTGCAATCGCGGCTTTTGCGGGTGATCGCCGAGCGCGAGCTGGTCCCGGTCGGCGGCATCGCGCCTCGGCCTGTCGACATCAAGATCATCTCCGCCTCGCATCATGACCTGCGCCAGCTGGTTGCCGAGGGCCGTTTCCGCGAGGACCTGTTCTATAGGCTGAACGCCGCTTCGCTGACCTTGCCGCCACTGCGCGAGCGCACGGATTTCGAATGGCTGCTGGAACGGCTGGTCGGTGAGCGCGCGCGCCTGGCCGGGCGGCCGGCAAGACTGTCGCCGGCGGCGCGACTGGCGCTGATCCGCCATGACTGGCCCGGCAACATCCGTGAGCTGGTCAACGCCGTGGATCTGGCGGTGGCGCTTTGCGACGATGAGACGATCCAGCCTTCCGACCTGCCCGATTTCGCCACGTCCCGCACGGCGCCCCCGGCCCCAGCCGCCAGCCTGGTCGCGCTGCGCGCCCCCTCGCCCGAGGAAGAGCGCAACGCCCTGCTGGCCGTTTTGGCGGCAACCGGCTGGAACATTTCCGAGGCCGCGCGGCGGCTCGGCGTCGACCGCACCACGGTGCATCGCCGCATGAAGCGCCTGCGGCTGGAAGCGCCGAACTGATATTACGGGGGTGTGGCGCGCCGTAGCGCGTGCAACAGAAACGCAACAGGCACGACGACGGAAGAGCGTCCTAACAGGTTGATTCCATTGCAATCCATAATGAGCGCCACGGTTGGCACGCCGCTTGCTGCTCATGGCGCACTCTAGCAAGTGGAGGAGAACAAATGCTCGAGAGAACACCCACCACCAAGGCGCAGGCGCTGCTCGACAAGTTCGGCAAGGCGCTGGAAGCCGGCGACATCGACAGCGCCGTCAACTGCTTCCAGGCCGACTGCTACTGGCGCGACCTCGTCACCTTCACCTGGAACCTGAAGACGATGGAGGGCCAGGACCAGGTTCGCGACATGCTGCGGGCGACGCTGGCCAACACCAAGCCGACCGGCTGGTCGGTGGCCAAGGGCGAGGAAGCGAGCGAGGACGGCGGCGTCATCACCGCCTGGATCACCTTCGAGACGAATGTGGCGCGCGGCTTCGGCCTCGTGCGGTTCAAGGGCGACCTGATCTGGACCCTGCTCACCACGATGGCCGAGCTGAAAGGGCATGAGGAGAAAGCTGGCTTCACCCGTCCGCTCGGCGCCAAGCACGGACACGGCAAGGACCGCAAGACGTGGCGTGAGGAGCGCGACGACGAGATCGCCGAGCTCGGCCATAGCAAGCAGCCCTATGTCGTCATCATCGGCGGCGGCCAGGGCGGTATCGCGCTCGGCGCCCGGCTGAAGCAGCTCGGCGTGCCGGCCATCATCGTCGAGAAGAACGATCGTCCCGGCGACTCCTGGCGCAAGCGCTACAAGTCGCTCTGCCTGCACGACCCGGTCTGGTACGATCACCTGCCCTATATCGACTTCCCGAAGAACTGGCCGGTCTTCGCGCCGAAGGACAAGATCGGCGACTGGCTGGAGATGTACACCAAGGTGATGGAGCTGAACTATTGGTCCTCCACCACCGCCAAATCCGCCAAATACGACGAGAAGGCCAAGGAGTGGACCGTCGTCGTCGAGCGCGACGGCAAGGAGATCGTGCTCAAGCCCAAGCAACTGGTGCTGGCGACCGGCATGTCCGGCAAGGCGAACTGGCCGAAATACAAGGGCCAGGACATCTTCAAGGGCGAGCAGCAGCACTCCTCGACCCATCCCGGCCCGGACAAATACCGGGGCAAGAAGGTGGTGGTCATCGGCTCGAACAACTCGGCGCACGACATCTGCGCAGCACTTTGGGAAGGCGGCGCGGACGTGACCATGGTGCAGCGCTCGTCGACCCATATCGTCAAGTCGGACACGCTGATGGATATCGGGCTTGGCGCGCTCTACTCCGAGCAGGCGGTCGAGAACGGCATGACGACGCGCAAGGCCGACATGATCTTCGCCTCGCTGCCTTACCGCATCCTGCACGAGTTCCAGATTCCGCTCTACGAGCAGATGAAGGAGCGCGACGCGAAATTCTACGCGGACCTGGAAAAGGCCGGCTTCATGCTCGATTGGGGCGATGACGGCTCCGGCCTGTTCATGAAATACCTGCGCCGTGGCTCCGGCTACTACATTGATGTCGGCGCCTGCGACCTCGTCATCGACGGCTCGATCAAGCTGAAGAGCGGACCGGGCGCCGCGGTGCAGGAACTCACCGAGACCGGCGTCAAATTCGTCGATGGCACCGAACTGCCGGCCGACCTCGTGATCTATGCCACCGGCTACGGCTCGATGAACGGCTGGGCCGCCGATCTCATCTCGCAGGAGGTGGCGGACAAAGTCGGCAAGGTCTGGGGCCTGGGCTCCGCCACCACCAAGGATCCCGGCCCATGGGAAGGCGAGCAGCGCAACATGTGGAAGCCGACGCAACAGGAAGCGCTGTGGTTCCATGGCGGCAACCTGCACCAGTCGCGCCACTACTCGCAGTATCTGTCACTGCAGTTGAAAGCCAGGCAGGTCGGGTTGCCGACGCCGGTCTATGGGCTGCAGGAGGTCTACCACAAGAGCTGACGTATGGCGCTCTCGCGGATGGCGGAAGCCCGGCCAGCCGGGCTTCCGCGTCTATGCCGCTTTTTCCGCCGCGAACTTCTTCACCACCCGCTCGAGCAACGGCACGTAATCGCGAAAGGCACGCGTCTTCATGTCGGCGACCTTGCCGCCCTCGTCCCAAATGCGCACGCGCACCGCTTCGTCATGGAAGGGATTGCTGCGGAAC
>NZ_RZTO01000223.1:0-8013 GCF_003997225.1 Mesorhizobium sp. M2C.T.Ca.TU.002.02.1.1 | reverse complement strand
GACCTGCCGCGCGCCGATCCCAAGACCGATGCGCCGGTCAAGCCGCGCGACGTGTTCGCCTACTTCATCACCGAAGGCAAGGTGCGCGCCCCGTTCGGCGCCATGGCGCTGATGAAGCGGGTGGCGAACTGATAAGGGCAAACCCCACAATCTTCGCGGCGATCGTAACGTAATCGATACTTCCTTGCTGCACTAATGGACCTACGTCAGGTTGCAGAAGCCCGGCGCCGGCAAGGACGCGTGCATGCTGCTCGACTACAATTCATTGCTTCTGGCCGTCGGCTTCTCCGCCGCTTGCCTCAGCCTCACCCTGTTCGGAACCTGGATGGCCGCGCGTTCCGACAAGTTCCTTTTGACCTGGGCAGTCAGCGTGCTGGTCGTGGTGGTCGAGGTCTTTGCCTACGACGCCTATATCGCAAGGCCCGGAACGGCGCTCGGCGTGCTGACGCTGGCGCTGCTCTTGCTGGGCTTCTCGGTCATGCTGGGTGCTGCCTATCAATTCAGGACCAGGCGCTCGCCCTTGCCGCTGATCGCGCTCTGCGCCGGCATTTCCTATGCTCTCGCGCTGCCGCCCATGGCCCTCGGCTATGACGGACTGGGTTTCATGCTGGAGAACGCGCTGGCCGCGCTGCTCCTGTTCGGAACCGCCTATGAATATTGGCGAGGCCGCGCGGAAGCGCCCGTCCATCTCATCGGCGTGGCGCTGCTCTACTCGCTGACCGCGGCATCCTTCGTGCTGTGCGCGGCCGTGCTGGCATGGGACGGCAAGCTCGTCCTCGGCCATGCGCCGAGCAACTGGGCGGAGGATCTGAGCCTCGTCATCGTCATCGCCTCCATGACCGGCATCGGCGCATTGTCGCTGGCGCTCAACCAGGGGCGGCACGCCCGCCATCATCAGCGCGAGGCGCAGACCGACGCCTTGACCGGCCTGCTCAACCGCCGCGCTTTGTTCGACCTGCACGGCAAGGCACCGGTCAGCGCTTTCACGGCGGTGGTGGTGTTCGACCTCGACGGCTTCAAGGCGATCAACGATCAGTTCGGCCACGCCGCCGGCGACGAGGTGCTGAAGGTCTTCGCCCAGGTGCTCTCCACCGACCTGCGTCCGAACGACTCCGTCGCCCGCATGGGCGGCGAGGAATTCGCGATGGTGCTGAGGCGCACCTTGCCCGAGACGGCCGAGGCGACGGCCGAACGTGTCAGGGCCGCCTTCGCCGCGCGTACCGTCGAGACGGAGACCGGGCCGTTGCGCTGCACGGTCAGCGCCGGCTTCGCCTTCGGCAGCAGCGATGGCATGAGCTTCGACAAGGTCCTCAGCGCCGCCGACAAGGCGCTCTATGCCGCCAAACGCGGTGGCCGCAACCGCGTGCTCGACTTCCGCCGTGCCGGGTGACCTTTACGGCCCCGTGCTCGCCCTCAGTGGTGGGCGATCACTTCGTTGAAGGCGTCGAGATCGACGTAGAAGACCTTGGTCATTTCGCCCAGCAGATCGTCCTCGTCATAGCCTTGCGACATCAGGATGTTGATCGCCGTCATGATATCGTCGCGATCGGTGAGGCGCCGCTTCTGATAGTCCTCGACAAAACGTTCCATCGCCGTCCCCTGGCACGAATCTTTTGGACGCGTTGACCGACAATCACTGGGAGGAAAGCTAGGCAGGCTTGCTTGCGTGGAACTTGCGGGCGGTGACCGCGCGCCTTCCCCCTTCATTCGCGACTGATACGGAAAGCGGCCGACTCACCAAGGCCAAGAAAAGACTAGCATGTGGTATTGAGCGCGCCAGAGCGCTCAACAACTTCGTCATCCTTGGGCGCAACGACGCGAAACGGAGCGAAGACCCAAGGATCCATTCCGTTACTTCCGAGCGTCATTTACGGCGTAGAATTTGGAATGGCGACGACCCAGGCTACACTGTCAGGAACTTCCGCACATCCGCCCTATCGAGGTCTTCCGCCGGCCCTGTATGCACGATCTGGCCGCGATCCATGATGTTGACCTCGTCGGCAAGCTCGCGACAGAAATCGAGATACTGCTCGACCAGAAGCACGGCGATCCCCGCCTGGTCGCGCAAATAGCGGATGGCGCGGCCGATATCCTTGATGATCGAGGGCTGGATGCCTTCGGTGGGTTCGTCGAGCACCAGGAGCTTCGGCCGCATCACCAGCGCCCGGCCGATGGCGAGTTGCTGCTGCTGGCCGCCGGACAGGTCGCCGCCGCGGCGGCCGAGCATCTGCTTCAGCACCGGAAACAGCTCGAAGACATGGGCAGGGATATTGCGGTCGGCGCGCCGCAAAGGCGCGAAGCCGGATTCCAGGTTCTCGCGCACCGTGAGCAGCGGAAAAACCTCCCTGCCCTGCGGTACGAATGCGATGCCCGACCGGGCGCGGTCATACGCCGCGCTCCGGTCGAGCGCCTTCCCCTCGAAGGCAACGCTTCCGCTCGTCAGCCGGTGGTGGCCGACGATGGATCTCATCAAACTGGTCTTGCCGACGCCATTGCGGCCGAGCACGCAGGTGATCTTGCCGGCGCCCGCCTTCAGCGAAACGCCGCGCAGCGCCTGGGCGGCGCCGTAATGCAGCGTGGCGTTGGAGACTTCGAGCATGGTCAGCCTCTCCTCCAGCGCTTCAGGAAAGAGAAATCGAAACGGAAGAACGGAACCCGCCAGACCATGCTCATCGCCCCAGATAGACTTCGACGACGCGCTCGTCCGCCGAGACGAAGTCGAGCGTGCCTTCCGACAGCACCGAGCCTTCATGCAGGCAGGTGACCTTGACGCCAAGCTCGCGCACGAAATGCATGTCGTGCTCGACGACGACCACCGAATGGTCGCGGGCGATGTCCTTGAGCAGGCGCGCGGTCTCCTCGGTCTCGGCATCGGTCATGCCGGCGACCGGCTCGTCGACGAGCAGCAGCTTCGGGTCCTGCGCGAGCAGCATGCCGATCTCCAGCCACTGCTTCTGGCCGTGGCTGAGATTGGCGGCGAGTTCGTCGCGCTTGTCGCCGAGACGGATGATGCCGAGTATGTCGTCGATGCGCCGCGCCTCGGCGGCGGAACTGCGGTGGAACAGCGCCGGAAAGATCGAGCGCGGCCCCTTCAGCGCCAGCATGAGATTGTCCTCGACGCTGTGGCTCTCGAAGACTGTCGGCTTCTGGAACTTGCGGCCGATGCCCATCATGGCGATCTCGGCCTCGTCATGCCGGGTGAGATCCACCTGGCCGTCGAAGAACACTTCACCCTCGTCCGGCCGCGTCTTGCCGGTGACGATGTCCATCATCGTCGTCTTGCCGGCGCCGTTGGGGCCGATGATCGCGCGCATCTCGCCTTTGTCGAGCACCAGCGACAGGTTGTTGATGGCGCGAAAACCGTCGAAGGAAACCGAGACGCCGTCGAGATAGAGGATGGTGTTCGACTTGCTCATGATCGTTCACTCCGCCGGCTGCGGTTCGGCGCCGGCAGCGGACCAAGCGCCCGGTGTCCTCGCCGCCGAACGCACGATCTTCGGCTCCGGTGCGTCAGGATCGACCCCGGCCTCGGCGCCAAGCGAAGCCGCGCGCAGCGCCTTCGCCTTGCCGCGCCAGCCGTCCCACATGCCGACGATGCCCTTGGGCAAAAGCAGCGTGACGGCGACGAACAGCCCGCCCAGCGCGAACAGCCAGAATTCCGGCAGTACGCCGGTGAACCAGGATTTGCCGGCATTGACCAGCAACGCGCCGAGGATCGGGCCGACGATGGTGCCGCGCCCGCCGACGGCGGTCCAGATCACCACCTCGATCGAGTTGGCCGGATCGAATTCGCCGGGATTGATGATGCCGACCTGCGGCACGTAGAGCGCGCCGGCGATGCCGGCCATGATTGCCGAGACGGTGAAGGCGAACAGCTTGACGTTCTCGGCCCGCCAGCCGAGGAAGCGGGTGCGGCTCTCGGCATCGCGCACCGCTACCAGCAGCTTGCCGTATTTGGAGCGCACGATCGCCGCCGTGACGAAGACGGCCAGCGCCAGAGTGACGGCGCTGGCGGCGAACAGCGCCGAGCGCGTCGCGTCCGCCTGCACGGCGAAGCCGAGAATATCCTTGAAATCGGTCAGGCCGTTGTTGCCGCCGAATCCCATGTCGTTGCGGAAGAAGGCGAGCAGCAGCGCATAGGTCATCGCCTGGGTGATGATCGAGAGATACACGCCGGTGACGCGGCTACGGAAGGCGAACCAGCCGAAGACGAAGGCGAGCAGGCCCGGCACCGCAAGGACCATGAGCGCCGCAAACCAGAAATGATCGAAGCCGTACCAGAACCAGGGCAGCTCCTTGTAGTTCAGGAACACCATGAAATCGGGCAGGATCGGATTGCCGTAGACGCCGCGCGAGCCGATCTGGCGCATCAGATACATGCCCATCGCATAGCCACCGAGCGCGAAGAAGGCGCCGTGGCCAAGCGAAAGGATGCCGCAATAACCCCAGACGAGATCGAGCGCGAGCGCGAGCAGCGCGTAGCAGAGATATTTGCCGACCAGCGCCACGATGTAGGGCGGGATGTAGAAGGCGCTTTGCGGCGACACCGCGAGGTTAAGCAGCGGCACGATGATGGCGGCTGCCAGCAAAGCGAGGATGGTGAAGGCGATCCGGCGGTCGGCGGAAAAGAAGCGCTGCGCGATCATGCTTCCACCGCCCTGCCCCTCAGCGCGAACAGGCCGCGCGGGCGTTTCTGGATGAACAGGATGATCAGCACGAGCACGACGATCTTGCCGAGCACCGCGCCGGCATAGGGCTCGAGGAACTTGTTGACGATGCCGAGCGAGAAGGCGCCGACCAGCGTGCCCCACAGATTGCCGACGCCGCCGAAGACAACGACCATGAAACTGTCGATGATGTAGCCACGGCCGAGATTGGGCGAGACATTGTCGATCTGGCTGAGCGCCACACCGGCGATGCCGGCGATGCCGGAGCCGAGCGCGAAGGTCAGCGCGTCGACCCAGGGCGTCCTGATGCCCATCGAGGCGGCCATGCGGCGGTTGGCGGTGACGGCGCGCATCTGCAGCCCCCAGGGCGTGCGCTTCATGACGTAGAGCAGCACCGCGAACACGGCGAGCGCAAACACCAGGATCCACAGCCGATTCCAGGTGATGGCGAGCTGGCCGACATCGAAGGATCCCGACATCCATGACGGGTTGCCGACCTCCTGGTTGGTCGGTCCGAAGATGGTGCGCACCGCCTGCTGCAGGATCAGCGAGACGCCCCACGTGGCCAGAAGCGTCTCCAGCGGTCGGCCATAGAGGAAGCGAATGATGCCGCGCTCGATCGCTAGCCCAACCAGCCCCGCCACAAGGAAGGCGAGCGGCAGCGCGATCACCAGCGACCAGTCGAACAGGCCGGGAAACGAGGTGCGGATCACCTGCTGGACGACGAAGGTGGTATAGGCGCCGAGCATCACCATCTCGCCATGCGCCATGTTGATGACGCCCATGACGCCGAAGGTGATGGCAAGCCCGATCGCCGCGAGCAGCAGCACCGATCCCAGCGAAATGCCGTACCAGATGTTCTGGCCGGCATCCCACAAGGCGAGCTTGGAGTTGATATGTCCGATCGCGGCGTTCGCGGCGTCCTTGACCGCGCCCTGAGCATTGGCATCGACCGAAGTCAGCAACGAAAGCGCATCGCGGTCGCCGCGCGCGGCGATGACCGGGATGGCCGCGAGCTTGTCGGCTTCGGGCTTGTCCGAAACCAGGACCGACGCGGAGCGTGCCTGCTCAAACAGGGTTTTCACGCCGGGATCGGTCTCCGCGGCGATCGCGGCATCAAGCGGCTCGATATTCGCGGCATCGGGCGTCTTGAACATGGTCATCGCCGCGGCAAGGCGCACGCTCGCGTCCTTGGCCCGCAACGTCAGCGTGCCCAGCGCGTCGCGGATCGTGCGGCGCAGTCCATTGTTGACCTTGATCTTGGTGAGATCGGTCTTGGCGGCGTCGGCCACCTTTTTGCCGCTCAGCGGGTCGAGCAATTCGATGCCATCTCCCGCCTCCTTGCCGACGAACACCTGGGAGTCGCTCTTGCGGATGTAGAGATTGCCATCGGCCAGCGCCGAAAGCGGGCGCTCGACAGCTGGATCGCCGCTGGCAGTCAGCTCGCGCACGACCGCCTCGGTTGCCGAGAAACCGCTGGCGGCCGCGAACTTGGCGATCGTCGCGCGCAGATCGGCCTCGGCGGCTTGCGACGGCAACAGGCTTGCCATCGTCAGCAGCAACATCAGACCAATTGCGCGCAGCAATAGCATTGTCGTCTTCAAACCGGCTTTCTCATGCAATTCCAGGAAAGGTGCGAAGCGGTTTTCCGGAATTGCGCAATCTTGGTTTCGGTGATCTTGCCCGGGCGGACTGAAAGGCCCGCCCGGGCAGCGGTCTCGGATCGTGGGGCCACTCCTCGATCCGCCAGACCTGGGAGGATTAGGAGACCTGGACCTGGACCTGGACCTGGACCTGGATCAGTTGGTCCCCTTGCCGCCGCACTTCCCCGTCTTGACGTTGAAGTTGCCGCAGCTCAGCGGGGCGCGCCAATCGGAGATCAGGTCCTTGGAATCCGGCAGATAGTCCGACCACTCGTCGCCCATCACGAGGCCGGGCGTCTGCGAGACGGTCTCGAACTGGCCATCGGCCTGGATTTCGCCGATCAGCACCGGCTTGGTGATGTGGTGGTTCGGCATCATCGTCGAATAGCCGCCGGTCAGGTTCGGCACCGAAACGCCGACCATGGCGTCGATGACCTTGTCCGGGTCGGTGGTGCCGGCCTTCTCGACCGCCTTCACCCACATGTTGAAGCCGATGTAATGGGCTTCCATCGGGTCGTTGGTGGTGCGCTTGTCGTTCTTGATGAACTTGTGCCAGTCGTCGATGAACTTCTTGTTCGCCGGCGTGTCGACGCTCTCGAAGTAGTTCCAGGCGGCGAGATGGCCGACCAGCGGGCCGGTGTCGAGACCGGCGAGTTCCTCCTCGCCGACCGAGAAGGCCATGACCGGGATGTCTTCGGCCTTGATGCCCTGGTTGCCGAGTTCCTTGTAGAAGGGCACGTTGGCGTCGCCATTGACGGTCGAGACCACGGCCGTCTTCTTGCCGGCCGAGCCGAATTTCTTGATCGCCGAGACCTCGGTCTGCCAGTCGGAGAAGCCGAATGGCGTGTAGTTGACCATGATGTCTTCCGTCGGCACGCCCTTCGCCTTCAAATAGGCCTCGAGGATCTTGTTGGTGGTGCGCGGATAGACGTAGTCGGTGCCTTCGAGCACCCAGCGCTTCACCGAGCCGCCATCGGCGCTCATCAGGTAATCGACGGCCGGAATGGCCTGCTGGTTCGGGGCAGCGCCGGTGTAGAAGACGTTGCGCTCGCTCTCCTCGCCCTCATATTGGACGGGATAGAACAGGATGTTGTCGAGCTCCGAGAACACCGGCAGCACCGACTTGCGCGACACCGAGGTCCAGCAACCGAACACGGCCGCGACCTTGTCCTTCGAGATCAGCTCGCGCGCCTTCTCCGCGAACAGCGGCCAGTTGGACGCCGGGTCTACCACCACGGCTTCCAGTTTCTTGCCGAGTAGGCCGCCCTTGGCGTTCTGCTCCTCGATCAGCATCAGCATGACGTCCTTCAACGTCGTCTCCGAAATCGCCATGGTCCCCGACAGCGAATGGAGGATGCCGACCTTGATCGTGTCTTCCGCCGCCTTGGCGGACGCCGACACCAGCAGGCCGGCCGCGACGACGCCCGCCGACAGGATCTTTGTTATTTTCGCGAAGTTACCCCTCATATGACACGCTCCCAAGCTTGGTTGTTTGCACCGCAATATTAGCGGTGCAAACGACGTGCCAGACGGGAATGCGTTCAACGAAATTTCGGGATAACGAAGCGATTACAGCTGGTTATCCGGCAGCCGGGAAACTTTTCGCATCCGCTGCGATGCAGCGGACTGAGAAAAGTTTACGCAACGCTGCCTAGATTTTGCCCAAATGGTAAAAATGCTCAAACTTTCATCATGACGCCAAG
>NZ_RZTO01000222.1:0-8033 GCF_003997225.1 Mesorhizobium sp. M2C.T.Ca.TU.002.02.1.1 | reverse complement strand
AGCCAGAACCGGTGGCCTTCGCTTGCCTTCGACGTGCAGAGCCTCAACAGCCTGTTCGCGCCGTTCTTGTCCGCGGGCTTCTACTACAAGACCTTCATGGGTCCGACCCGCCGCGCCTGGATGTTCTACGAGCATTTCATCCGCAAGGCGGCCGGGCTCGGCAAGGCCGCCCTGGAGCCGGATCCCGACCGCTACGAGGTTCGCCACGCCTTCGCCGACGTCGCCATTGTCGGCGGCGGCCCGGCGGGCCTGTCGGCCGCGCGCGCCGCGGCGAACGCCGGGGCGAGGGTGGCGCTGATCGAGCAGAATTTTTTGCTCGGCGGCCAGCTCCTGTCCGAACGCCCCGGCTCGGAGGCCGCGGCCTGGCTGCAAGGGGTGGAAACCGAACTCAAGGGTTTCGGAACCGTCAGCCTCATGGCGCGGACGACCGCCGTCGGCCTTTACGATGGCAAGGTGCTTGGCCTTGTCGAGCGACGGGACGATGCACAGGTTGCTGGCCAGGCCCGTCAGACGTTCACGATCCTGCGCGCCGGCGCGATCGTCTTTGCCAGCGGCGCGATCGAGCGGCCGCTGGTGTTTTCCAACAATGACCGTCCGGGCGTGATGCTTGCATCGGCGGTCAGGACCTATGTCAACCGCTTCGCCGTCCTGCCTGGAAGGAAGGCCGTGGTCGCCACCGCGAATGACGGCGCCTGGCGCACCGCCTTCGATCTCGCCGCTGCGGGAGCGCAGGTCACCGTCGCGGATATGCGGGCCACGCTTGCGCCCGCTCTGCAGGCGGAAGCTTCGCGCCTGGGGATCGCCGTTCATGCCGGCACACACATCGCCGACCTCAGCGGCGGCCGTGCGGTCAAGGCGGCCAGGCTTGCGGGTGCGGGCGCGAAGACCGAGGTCGACTGCGACCTGGTCTGCGTTTCCGGCGGCTGGTCGCCGACGGTGCATCTCACCTCGCAGCTTGGCGTCAAGCCGGTCTATCGCGAGGACATCGACGGCTTTGTTCCCGGCGCCTTCGCGGCCGGCCAGTTCGGCGCCGGTTCCGTGGTCGGTGGTTACACCATGGCGGAAGCGATCGAGACCGGCCATCGCGCCGGCATCGAGGCAGCCGCGTCATGCGGAAAGACGAAGCCCGTGCCGGCCGCTCTCGCGCTTCAATCCACGGAGCTGCCCGCGGCTGCGTTCCGTACTGTCCCGCCGGCGCGCGGCAAGGCCTTCGTCGACATCCAGATGGATGTCACCACCGGTGACATCGCGCTTGCGCATCGCGAGGGCTACCAATCGGTCGAGCATCTGAAGCGCTACACCACGCTCGGCATGGGCACGGACCAGGGCAAGACCAGCAATTTCGCTGCGCTCTCGGCCATGGCGGCCCTACGCGACGCGACCATTCCCGAGACGGGCACGACCACTTTCAGGCCGCCCTATACGCCGGTCGCGATCGGCGCGCTTGCCGGGCGCGCCGTCGGCCATCATTTCAAGCCGACCCGCCGCACGCCGATGCATGACTGGCATGTCGCCAACGGCGCCGACATGCTGGAGGTCGGTCTCTGGGTGCGACCCTATTTCTATCGCGGCGCCGGCCCGGACGTGAACGAAGCCTATGTCGCGGAGATGCGTTTCGTGCGCGAGGCCGCCGGGCTGATGGACATCTCGACCCTGGGCAAGATCGACATTCAAGGTCCCGATGCCGCCACGCTGCTCGACCGGGTCTACGCAAACGGTTTCGCCAAACTGGCAATCGGGCGGGCGCGCTATGGCGTCATGCTGCGTGACGACGGTATCGTCTTCGACGACGGCACCACGACCAGGCTTGGCGAGCACCGCTTCTTCATGACGACATCGACCGCCAAGGCGGCCGACGTGATGTCGCGGCTGGAATTCCTGCTCGACATCGCCTGGCCGGACCTGCGCGTCGCCGTCACCTCGGTGACCGACGAATGGGCGGCGATGTCGGTCGCCGGACCAAGGAGCCGCGAGGTCCTCGCCGCCACCCTTCCCGCGCTCGACCTCTCCAACGAGGCCCTGCCGCATATGGGCTTCATCGAAGGCGAGTTCGACGGGCGCGCGCTGCGGATCATCCGGCTGAGCTATTCCGGCGAGCAGGCTTACGAGGTCTATGTTGGCGCGAGCGCGGGCGAGGGCGCCTGGCGTCGGCTTGTCGAGGTAGGAGAGTCATTCGGGCTCAGGCCTTATGGAGTCGAGGCGCTGGGCGCACTGCGTGTCGAGAAGGGCCATGTCGCCGGCCCCGAGATCGACGGCCGCACGACGCACGACGATCTGGGCCTTGGCCGCATGATAGGAAAGCGCTCCGGCTTCGTCGGCGACGTGCTTCGCCGCCGTCCCGCGCTTGGCGAGCCGAACCGCCAGCGCTTGGTCGGGCTGAGATGCCTGGAGGCGGAAACGCGACTGAGCGGCGGCGCCATTCTTTTCAAGCAGGGCGAAACCCGGCAGGGACACGGCCGCGGCCGCGTCACCTCGGTGACATACAGCCCGACGCTGGGAGGGTATGTCGGTCTCGCGCTGCTCGCTGGCGACGTGGGCGTGGGGGAGGAAGTGGTGGCAGTCCACAGGATGAAGAACGAGGCCGTCCGCGCTCATGTCGTCTCGCCGGTCTTTCTCGATCCGGAGGGAGAGCGGCTCCATGGTTGAAACCGTGTCTGTCGAGGCTTGCACGATCGTCCAGCTCGAGGCCTGGCCCGACACGCAAGCCGCATTCGAGGCCGAGCTGTCGCGCCAGTTGGGCGCCGCGCCGCCGACGGCCTTCGGCGAGGCCGTATCCGTCGGCGGCTGGCTCATGGTTCGTATCGCACCGCGCCGGTACTGGCTGATTGCGGACGATGGATCGCAGCCACGCTTGAGGATCGATCCGGCCCTTGGCTGCTCGCTGTCGCTCGGCGAAAGCAGGATGCGGCTGAGGCTTAGCGGTCCGCGCAGCTTCGACATCCTGAAAGCCTGCGTCGCGATCGACTGGGATTCATCGCAAGCGAAGCCGGGAAGCGTGTTGCAGACCGGCTTCCATCACGTACCGGTGCTTCTCTTGCGCACCGCAGCCGACGCTTGCGATATCCTTGCGCCGCGTAGCTTTGCGCAAAGTCTGGTCGGTTGGCTGACGGACATAGCCGCTCCCGAGATATTTGAAGTGAAATGACCAGCCGCCGCCGCTGAGGCTCGAAGGCGGTGCGAAGCGCCGACACTGCTCAGGCCATTCTGGGGCGGGAGCGGGCTCTCTCAAGCCATGTCTCGCCGATAAATCATCAGCTCGTTCTCGCCTTCCTGTATGGCCCGTCCGCGCTGATTGCGAACGACGAAACGCAGCCGAAGGATCGCGCGGGCGGGATTGCGAGTGGTCCGCTTGTCGGCGACCGTCACCTCGGCTTTGATGGTGTCTCCGGCGAGCACCGGGGCTGAAAACCGCCATGTCCAGCCGAGCGAGGCTACCGCCCGGAACCGGGCAACGGCATTGTTCTTCAGCCCATCGATAAGAGACAGCACAAGCAGGCCATGCGCCACGCGCGCCGGGAAGCCATGCCGAAGCGCCGCCTCATCGCTCATATGGATTTCGAACCGGTCACCGGTCATTTCCGCGAACGCTTCTATGACGGCCGCCGTTACTTCCCTGGAATACGTCTCGAAATGATCGCCGACCTCAACGTCCTCATAGCTCAACCCGAAGCCCGTGAGCGATTTTCCGCTGTTGTCGACGCTCATGCCGGCACCGGAGCGTCCTCTCGCAACAGTCCCTTTTTCTTCAGCTCTTGCCAGAAATCGCCAGGGATAGGGTAGCTGAACCAGGCCAGGTTCTGCTCGAGCTGCTGGACGGTTCGGGTGCCGGCGCAGAAGGAGGGGATGGCCGGATGCGCCACCACGAACTGCAAGGCGGCGGCCGGCCGCGGCACGCCATGCGCGCGGCAGACCTCCTCGATTTTTGCCACTTTCTCCATGATGGGCTTTGGCGCCGGTGAATAATTGTACTTTGCGCCTGGAACGGCACCTGTGGCCAGGATGCCGGAATTGAAGCCCCCACCGACTAGCACCGCTGCGCCGCGCTCGACGCAAAGCGGCAGGAACTCGTCGAGGGCTTCCTGTTCGAGCAGCGTATAGCGGCCCGCCAGCAGGAAGCAGTCGAAGTCGCGCTGCTTCAGGGCCTCGTGACAGACCTGCCATTCGTTGACCCCAACGCCGATCGCCTTCACGATGCCTTGCGAACGCAGTTTCTCCAACGCCCGCCAGCAGCCATCCATCGCCTGCCGGAAGACTTCCGGCTGCTCGTCGCCACGGGTGAACCGATCGATGTCGTGGATGAAAAGCATGTCGATGTGTTCGAGCGCCAGGCGCTGCAGCGAGTCTTCGAACGACCGCATGGTGCCGTCGTAGGAGTAGTCGAAATTCATGGTGTTAGGCGCGGCGTTCGACCATGGCGCGAAATCGATCTGCGAGCGCTTTGCCGGTTTCAGCACCCGGCCCACCTTGCTGGCGAGGACGAACTCGTCGCGCTTCTTCCACCGAAGCGAATGCCCGGCCCGCAGTTCCGAAAGGCCGTGACCGTACATCGGCGCTGTGTCGTAGAAGCGCACGCCCGCATCCCACGCGGTCTGGATCATCGCATCCGCGGTCTGCTCGTCTATCGGCTGAAGGAAATTGCCGATCGGAGCGGTTCCGAACGCGAAGGCTGTGACGTTGAGGCCGGACCGGCCGAATACGCGCTTGTCAGACGGCTTCATAGTATCCTCCCTTAGTAACCATCTGGTTATTTCTAGTTAAATTCAGGCGCCGCCGCAAGTGCTTGTAGCGGCAACGCGTCGCGATGCGAAGTCCGCAGCTTGACGCCGGCGACGATTCCGGCGTAGGAGTAACTAGATAGTTACATAGGGAGGTCGATCGTGCCGCTGAGCGAAACGCAGCAGCAGGTGCGCGAGATGGCGCGCCAGTTTGCCGAGGATGTCATTCGTCCGGTTGCCGAGGCGCTTGATCGGGACGAGCGCTTTCCTGCCGAAATATATGAGCAGATGGGCGAGCTCGGCCTCTTCGGTATCGGCGTTCCGGAGGCCATGGGCGGTCCCGGCTTCGACACGCTCACCTATGCGCTGGTGATGGAGGAACTGTCGCGTGGCTATGCATCCGTCGCCGATCAGTGCGGCCTCGTCGAGCTGATCAGCACCTTGCTTGTCCAGCATGGCACCGAGGCGCAGCGGCAGCAGTGGCTGGGTCCAACCATGCGCGCCGAGAAGAAGGCCGCCTACTGTATCACCGAGCCAGAGGCCGGCACCGATGTTTCCGGGATACGCACCACCGCGACGCGCGACGGGGACGGATGGCGGCTGAACGGCGGCAAGATCTGGATCCACAACGCGCCCGTCGCCGACGTCGGTTTCGTGCTGGCGCGCACCGACAAGGACGCGGGTCATCGCGGCATGTCGATCTTCATCGTCGATCTGCACTCCAGGGGAATAGAGCGCGGGCCGAAGGAACATAAGATGGGTCAGCGAGCCAGCCAGGTCGGCGCGCTCAATTTCAACGATGTCGTCCTGGGTCCTGAAGCGCTGCTGGGCGAAGAAGGCCGTGGTTTCCACATGATGATGAGCGTGCTGGACAAGGGGCGTGTCGGCATTGCCTCGCTGGCCGTCGGCATCGCGCAGGCGGGTCTCGAGGCGGCGGTCGACTATGCGCAGCAGCGGCGCCAGTTCGGCAAGGCGATCGCCGATTTTCAGGGCGTGCAGTGGCTGCTTGCCGACATGGCAAAGGACATCGAGGCGGCCCGTCTGCTCGTTCGCAGCGCCGCCGAGAAGATCGACGCAGGGGAAAATGCAACCAAGGCCTGCTCGATCGCCAAATGTTTTGCGGGAGACATAGCCGTGGCGCGCACTGCCGATGCCGTGCAGGTCTTCGGCGGCTCCGGCTACATACGCGGCTTCGAGGTCGAACGCCTCTACCGGGACGCCAAGATCACGCAGATCTATGAAGGCACCAACCAGATCCAGCGCATGATCATCGCCCGCGAGCTCCTCAAGCATGGAGCCCGGGCATGACTGCGGGATCGCGTCATGCGGCTTTTGTCACCGGATCGAGCCGCGGCATCGGGCTGGCGGCTGCGTTGGAGCTCGCCCGGCGCGGATTCGGCGTGGCGCTCAACGGTCCGGCCGATGACGAGGAACTGAAATCCGCCGAAGCCGCTGTCGCCGCCCTCGGCGTTCCGGTCGCGCGTGTCGCGGGCGACGTCGCCGATCTGGGCGGCCACGAGAGTATGCTCGACGCGGCCGAGGCCGTCATCGGGCCGCTGTCAACGCTGATCAACAATGCCGGCGTGTCGGTCATCTCGCGCGGCGACCCGCTCGACGTGACGGAGGAGAGCTATGACCGCTGTCAGGCAATCAACACGAAGGCGCAGTTCTTCCTGTCGCAGCGCTGGGCCAGGCGGCTGCTTGCCCGCAAGCGCGATGACGGTCGCTTCTACAGCCTGATCAACGTCTCTTCCTCCAATGCTACGGCGGTGGCGGAGCCGCGCGCCGAATATTGCGTGTCCAAGGCCGGATCCGCGATGGTCAGTCAGGTCTTCGCCGTCCGCCTTGGCCGCGAGAACATCGCCGTCTACGACATCAGGCCTGGTCTGATCGAAACGGCCATGACCAGGGCGGTCAGCGAGACTTACCAGCGCCGCATCGACGACGAAGGGCTGACATTGATCCGCCGCCTCGGCAAACCGGAGGATGTCGGTCGCGTCATGGCGACGCTCGCCACGGGCGAGCTGCCATATACGACCGGCCATGTCATTGCCGTCGATGCGGGCATGCTGGTCCCGCGGTTCTGACGGCGGCGCAACGCCAGGGAGAACGCTATGATCATCCAGCTGCCGGATAGCATGGGCAGACTTTCCGACTACCGGCTTCAGGACAAAACGATTCCGGCCGCGCGATTGCCGCTCGATGCGCCACGTACCGCGCTGTCGGCGGCCCATGTCGTGGCGGATCCTTTCAGCGCCAGCGATCCCGGCGACCGCCCCGCCATCGACTGGAAGACAACGATCGCATTCAGGCGTCACCTTCACGGGCTCGGCCTGGGCATTGCCGAAGCAATGGACACCGCGCAGCGTGGCATGGGTCTCGACTGGCCTTCGGCCTTGGAGTTGATCCGCAGGACCAGGAGCGAGCTGCCTGACGCGCTCGTCTTCAACGGCGCCGGCACCGATCAGCTCGGACCTGCCGATGCGCGCACGCTCGACGATGTCCGTCGAGCCTATTTCGAGCAGATCGAGGCCATCCAGAAGGTCGGCGGCAGATTGATCGTGATGGCCAGCCGGGCGCTGGCGGCCGTGGCGCGTTCGCCGGACGACTATGTTTCGGTCTATGGCGACGTGCTTGCGCGCTGCGACCGTCCGGTGATCCTGCACTGGCTGGGAGAGATGTTCGATCCGGCCCTCAAGGGCTATTGGGGGGCTGGCTGCTTCGAGGATGCGCTCGAAACGGTATTGGCGATTATCGGAAACAACACCGCCAGGATCGACGGCATCAAGATTTCGCTCCTCGACAAGGAGAAGGAAATCACGATGCGCCGCCGTCTGCCCGCCGGCGTGAAGATGTATACCGGCGACGACTTCAATTATCCGGAGCTGATCGCGGGCGACGAGCAGGGATTCTCGCATGCCCTTCTTGGTATCTTCGATCCCCTGGCGCAGGCCGCCGCCTACGCCATCGACCGGCTCGGCCGGGGCGATATCCAAGGGTTCCACGCCACGCTGGATCCGACGGTGCCGCTCGCGCGCCTGATCTTTCGAGCGCCCACCCAATACTACAAGACGGGGGTCGTGTTCCTTGCCTGGCTGAACGGGTTCCAGGATCATTTCATTATGCTGGGGGGCGCTCAGTCGATGCGGCCGCTGCCCTATTTCGTGGAGGTGTTCAAGCTGGCCGACGGATGCGGCCTTTTGGTCGATCCCGAACTGGCCGCCGCGCGCATGCGCAAGCTGTTTGCTCTTTATGGCCTCTGACCAGGACCATGCGTGACTTCTCGAGGAACCATTCCGCGCTGGCACTCAATACGGC
>NZ_RZTO01000221.1:0-8052 GCF_003997225.1 Mesorhizobium sp. M2C.T.Ca.TU.002.02.1.1 | reverse complement strand
GCAAAAGCTCGATCGCCAAGGCCTTGCAGGAAATGACCGCCGAGCCGTACCTGCATGTCGAGATGGACGCCTTCCTGGAAATGCTCCCCGAGGCGTTGCAGGAGAACCTGCCGGGCTTTGCCTACAGAACCAGTTGGGAGGACGGCAAGCCGTCCGTCGCCATAGAGGCGGGACCGGTCGGCAGGCGGGCCATGCAAGGCATGCGCCACGCCATCGCGGCGATGGCGCGGCAGGGCAACAACCTCATCGTCGACGATGTGATGCTTGACGGCGAAATGGCGCAGTATCTGGAATTGCTGCCCGACTTCGCGGTGTTCAGCGTCGGCGTGTTCGCGCCGCTCGACGTGCTCGAAGCCCGCGAAGGTGCGCGTGCCGATCGATCGCCCGGCCTCGCGCGCTGGCAGTTCGAGCGCGTGCACAAGGGTGTCGTTTACGATCTCGAAGTCGATACCAGCCTGTTTTCCGCGCGGGAATGCGCCCTTCGCATCCAACGGCAATTTCGGCTATAGGCGGCCGGGATCATTCCGGCTCCAGCGGCGGCGGGTATCATGTTTGACGCATACATTATCTGCGGCACGCCCAGAACCGGCAGCACCTTGCTGTGCGATCTGCTGACATCGACCGGGAGGACCGGGGCGCCGCACTCATTCTACCGCCGGCAGGACATCCTGGAATGGGCCGAGGAATGGAAGCTTCCCGGTCGCGGGACGATGAGCGCGCTCGACTTCGATATCGCCTATCTCAACGCGGCGATCGCTGCCGGCAAGGGCGGCACGGGCATCTTCGGCCTGCGCCTGATGCGGGAAAACCTGGGCGAGCTCTCGGCGATCCTCGATCGGATCCATCCCGGGCTGCCGTCGGACAAGGCGCGCTTCGAGAAGGCCTTCGGCCGGGTCCTCTACATGCATCTTTCGCGCGAGGACAAGCTCGCGCAGGCCGTCTCCCTGATCAAGGCGGAGCAGACCGGCCTCTGGCATATCGCTCCCGACGGAACCGAGATCGAGAGGGTCGGGCAGCCAGCCGAACCGCGCTATGATTTCCAGCGCATCAGGGGTCAAGTCGGCGAGCTCGAAGCTTATGACTCGGCCTGGAACATCTGGTTCGCGCAACAGGGCATCGCACCGCTGCGGATCGGCTATGAACGCCTCGCCGCCGATCCGGCCGCGATGTTGACCTCGATCTGCGAGGCGCTGGGCGTTCAAACTCCGAGCGCCGACGACATCAGACCGGGTGTGGCAAAGCTCTCCGACTCGACGAGCCTCGACTGGATACGCCGTTATCGCCTGGACGCGGCGGCGATTTGACTACGCCGTCTTTGCCGCCACCGTCTCGCTGAGCCAGGTGCCGATCTTGGCGCCAAGGCGGTCGGGCGAGACCGGCTTGGGCAGATAGTCGTCCATGCCGGCCTCGATGCATTTTTCGCGATCGCCCTTCAGCGCATGCGCGGTGACGCCGATGATCGGCGTGTGGTCGCCGTTCCGCGCTTCGATGGCGCGGATGGCGCGGGTCGCCTCATAGCCGTTCATCTCCGGCATGGAGACGTCCATCAGCACCAGCCGGGGGCGCAGCGAGCGGTACATCTCGACCGCGGTGCGGCCATTGCCGGCGATGCGGTAGCTGAGACCGAAACCGTTGAGGATCTGGCCGAAGACCAGTTGGTTCACGTCATTGTCCTCAGCGATCAGGATATCGATCGGACCGCTCGGTGTGGCGATCGATTCCGGCGCCGCCGGCACGGGCACCGCCGGGCCGCGGATGACGGTGAAGGCCGGCGGCGCCGCCTGGACCGCGACCGGCTCGCGCACGAAATGCGCCTTGGCGCCCTGCGTCCGCGCCTTCTGGATGGCGGAAATCACCGTGCCCAGCAGCACCGCCGAACGCGCCGGCTTGGTGAGATGCGCGACGATGCCGAAATCGATGACCATCCTGCCGAAATCGACCTGGTCGACCGAGGTGAGCAGCACGACCGGAATGGAGGAAAGCCGGCTGTCGGCGGCAATCGCCCTCGCGACGTCGGCGCCGTTCATGCCGGGCATCTGGTAATCGAGGATGATGCAGTCGACCGAGGCGCCGAGCTGGCAGGCACGGTCGAGAAATGCGAGGCCGACGGCGCCGCTTTCGGCGGCAGCGCAGTCGAAGCTCCAGCTTCTGAGCTGCTCCAGCAGGATCTCGCGGTTGACCGGATTGTCGTCGATGACCAGCACCCGGGCGCCGGTGACATCCATCGGCACGAGCTCGTCGCGCGACTGCTGGTCGTGCACCGGCAGCGGCACGGCGAACCAGAACACGGAGCCGCGGCCGATCTCGCTTTCGACGCCGATCTTGCCGCCCATCAGGTCGACGAGACGGGCGGATATGGCGAGGCCAAGCCCGGTGCCTTCATGGCGGCGGGTCGAGGAGCCGTCGACCTGGGCGAATTTCTCGAACACGCTCTGCAGCTTCTCGGCCGGGATGCCGATGCCGGTGTCCTCGACGCGGACCTTGAGCTGGACCACGCCGTCGACGACATCGCCGCCGACATCGACCAGCACATGGCCCTTTTCGGTGAACTTCACGGCGTTGCCCAGCAGATTGGTCACGATCTGGCGGAAGCGCCCGGCATCGCCGACGACGAAGGCGGGCAGGCGCGGATCGACGCGCACGATGAGCTCGAGGTTCTTTTCGGCGACACGCGCCGACACCAAAGTCGCCACGTCCTCGACCGCTTCGGCCAGGCGGAAAGGGGCGGGGTCGAGCGTCAGCTGGCCGGCATTGATCTTCGAAAAATCGAGGATGTCGTTGATGATGGTGAGCAGCGCGTTGCCGGATTTGACGATGACGTCGGTGAAGGTCTTCTGGCGCGGCGTAAGCTCCGTCTTGGCAAGCAGCTCGGCCATGCCGAGCACGCCGTTCATCGGCGTGCGGATCTCATGGCTCATATTGGCGAGGAATTCGGATTTGGCACGGTCGGCGGCCTCGGCCTTGAACAAGGATGCGGCGCTCTCGGCGAAGGCGCGGCGGATCGCATTCTCCATCGGCCGGAAGATCAGAACCGCGGCAATGGCGATCACGGCGATCAGCAGGCCGCTCGCCCACAGGAGCAGCCGGTCGTTGGAGGCGTCGGCGAGGCGCCGCTCGTCATCGAGCGCTGTGCGCACCTTGACCAGCATAGGCTGGGCGAACAGGTCGTTCTGGTTGCGGATCTCGCGGTAGCTCCATTCGTCGACCTTCTGGGCGGCCGACATCAGGTTGAAGTTGCGCACCATGTCACGCGCCGACCAGAACAGGTCGCCATTGACCGAAGCGGTGTCCAGCGTGTTGAGGGTGCCCTTCGACAGCCGCGGTCTGATCGCGGCAAGCTCGGCGTTCAGGATGCCGATCTCGGCCATCAGGCGTTCGGAATGGCCTCGGGCGGCGGTGGTCAACGCATCGCGCGTCTCGCTGCGCCAGGCGGTGCCGGTCGTCTCGGCGAAATTGGTGGCGTTGCGCAGGTCGCGGGCGAAGATGACGAAATTGCCGCTGAGAGCATCGACCTCGTGGCGGTACGAATTCACACGGTTGAGGGCGAACATGACGGCGGCGGAGGCCAGCGCGAAGACAAGCAGTCCCGAAATGTAGCGGACCCGGATCGACCGGAGGAAGGAAGAGTATTCCGGCATGCGCAACCCCAACACATACGCATAATTTTAATGGTCGGGATTATGCTTGATTTACATTAAGATTTCGTTGGTGGGCATGGTCTGATGCCAGTAGTGGCTTTTGTGCCGTTGTCCGTTCCGGCCAACGACAACTGATTTCGGCCCGACTGACGTTTTCTCGGTGCAGCAACTATGACGTCGCCGCAGATGCTACGCGTTGGCGGCGAGAGAGCGGTATCGGGCAGTCACCACCGCGATGATCGCCAGGTGAAGCAGGATCGCGAGAGCTGCGCCGATCAATTGCGGGACAAGGCCTGCCGTTCTCCCAATCGTCCAGATCGTGGCGACGCTCAGCGGCAAGAACAAAACGATGCTGGTGACGAGGCCGGGATTGTATTTGCGCAGCCGCGCCGATGTGACGAGGTGGGCGAGCGCGTTCACGATCATGACGTAAGGCGCTACCAGGCCCCAAGCGGGTCCCCATAGGAACGCCGCGTAAAGAGCCAGCAGGTTGATGCCCCAGACAAACGGCAGATTGATGATGAGAACCGAGGCGACGGTAAGGGCGTCTCGGCCGCCGAAAACATTCTCGTTCGCGAATTCACGGAAGCGGTCGCCAGTGTGCTCTTCGACCTGATGGACCATGTAAGCGGGGCTGTGCAGGAAAATCAGGAACACCGGCAGCGAAAGCGATACAATGGGTGCAACGGCTATAAGCGATACGGCCATGAACCCTGCACCGATGACCCAATAATCGGCCAGCCAGGCTTGCAGTCTAAGCATCGGTTCCGGGCATCTCCCCGTTGTCCGTCGGCGATCTTGCACGAACGGTTGCTCATCACCAGAACTATTCAAGTGCGTGGACGCCTTGGCGCTCCGTGACCATGTCGGACATTGACTGCCGCGACCGCCCCTGAGACAGTCAATGGAAGATGCGCGCCTCCGAAACTTGGCATTCCGTCGGCTCGGCCACCCGTTGCGGCGTCCGGCCTTCCGCCATTTGATCGGAGGTGGAAACGCGAGCATGAGAAGCGGCCGTGAGCGAACCTATACAGCGAATAGTTGCGACCAACGGCATCCGCCTCAACATCGCCGAGCACGGAGACGGCCCCCCGGTTCTGTTGTGCCACGGCTTTCCCGAATCCTGGTATTCCTGGCGCCATCAGTTGAGCGCGCTCGCGGCGGCGGGCTTTCGCGCCATCGCCCCCGACATGCGGGGCTATGGCAAGAGCGATCGGCCGGAAGCGATCGATCAATACACGCTCTTTCATCTGGTCGGTGACATGGTGGGCCTTCTCGACGCCCTTGAAGTTCCCAGCGCCGTCATCGTCGGCCACGACTGGGGCGCGGTCGTCGCCTGGCATGCGGCGCTCTTGCGACCGGACCGCTTCCACGCCGTCATCGGCCTCAGCGTGCCGTTCCGGCCGCGCGCCAATGCCCGCCCGACCAGCCTCATGCCGCGAACGGCGGATTCCCAGTTCTACCAGCTTTATTTCCAACAGCCCGGCGTTGCCGAGGCAGAGCTGGAACGCGACCCCCGGGCTACGGTGCGCAGCATGCTTCACGCGGTATCGGGAGATGCTTCGGGCGGTGGCATCAGCATGGTCCCGCATGGCAAAGGTCTCCTGCAAGCCGTCGAGACGCCTTCGAACCTGCCGCGCTGGCTCAGCGAGAGCGACGTCGATTTCTACGCGAGCGAGTTTCAGCGCGCCGGCTTCGCCGGAGGTCTCAACTGGTACCGCAACATCGACCGGAACTGGGAACTGATGGCGCCCTTTGCGGGCGCGCGGATCAAGGTTCCCGCTCTCTACGTAGCGGGCGACCGCGACCTTGTGGTCGCCTTCTCCGGCATGGATCAACTGTTGGCCAATCTCAGGAATTTCGTCCCGCAAATCCGCGATACGCTGATGCTGCCCGGCTGCGGGCACTGGACCCAGCAGGAGCGCCCGGACGAGGTCAACGCCGCGATGATCGAATTCCTGCGGAGCTTGCCGGGCCGGGACTGATCCAGGGGAAAGCGAGTATCGGCTCCGACACGGAAAGCTGGGCGTGCCGCTCGGCAAGCGACTCGCCCCGTCCAAGATCGTGATGGCGTTTCGTTGAATCGCCCTCACGATCTAACTCTTTGTTGGAGCATGATCTTTCTTCGAAAACCGGTTCCCACTTTTCGGGATCATGCTCTAGTCAGGCACTATCCTTGGCCCGGTAGGCTTCGGGAAGAATGAAGACCTCGTCGGCGCGGCCATAGCCTCCGTCGGGAACTTCCTCGATCAGCACCATGGTGTAGGGGCGCACGCCCTCGCCGAAATAGTCGACGAACATCTGCGTGGTCTTGTGGACGAGGTCCTCCTTCTGCGCTTTGGTGAGGGCGGCCTCAGGCATCTTGAAGTTGGCGAAGGGCATTTCCAGGTTCCTTTCCGGTGGACCTCACGGCACTCGGCTGGCGAAGTCGGCGAGCTATCATCGAACGGACCCCTCTCCGTTCGTTGTCCTGGAGCGGATATAGGCAGCCGCGGATGCCGGATAATCATCCGGCTATCAACAGCAGTATTCGGATAGAGCGAACAATCGGCGCCGTTGTCGGCCGGCATCGGCCGCCGGCCTGTCACGGTTCAGCTGCTGCGCGTCGCCACGAAGGTCGCGGCTTGCTTGAGCAATCCGGCCGCATCGCCATAGGGCTCGAGCAGCGCATGCGCCTGGTCGATCAGGCCGTGGAGCTGGCCGCGCGCCCAGTCGGGGCCGTGCAGCGAAGCAAGCGTCGCCTTGCCGGCGGCGGCGTCCTTGTTCGTCGCCTTGCCCATCTGCTTGGCGTCGGCGGTGAGGTCGAGCAGGTCGTCGGCGAGCTGGAAGGCAAGGCCGATCGCCGAGCCGAACTCCGCCAGCCTCTCGCGGTCGGCGGTCGGCGCGCCGGCGATGATCGCGCCGGCCTCGCAGGCGAAGCGGATCAGCGCGCCGGTCTTCATCGCCTGCAAGGTGATGATGCCGGCCTCGTCCGGCCGTTTGCGCTCTGCTTCGAGGTCCAGCATCTGGCCGCCAACCATGCCGCCGGCGCCGGCCGCGCGGGCAAGGGCGAGAATGAGGGTGGCGCGGCGCTCGGCCGGCAGCGCGGTCGCCTCGTCGCCTATGATGTCGAAGGCCAAGGTCAGCAGCGCGTCGCCGGCCAGGATCGCGGTCGCCTCGTCGAAGGCCTTGTGCACCGTCGGCTGGCCGCGCCGCAGATCGTCGTCGTCCATGGAAGGCAGGTCGTCATGGATCAGTGAATAGCAATGCACGCATTCGAGCGCCGCCGCGACGCGCAGCGCGGCGTCATTGTCGGCCAAAAACAGCGCGGCGCTTTCCATGACCAGAAAAGGCCGCAGCCGCTTGCCGCCATTGAGCACGCCGTGGCGCATCGCCGCCATCAGGCGCTCGGGCCGCGCGATTTCGCCGGTGAGCGGGCGCGCGTCGAGGATCCGGCGCAGCTCGGTCTCGACGGCGGCGGCGCGCATGAAAAGCGCTGTTTCGAAGGCGATCCGGTCGTCTTTGCTCATGGCCGGGACCGGTAGCCGACACTCAGACATTGCGCAAGCAGGCGCGCGCCTTTATGCCGATGGGGGCGAGGCACGGGTGGGACGGCTTGACGGAACCGATCGTCGAACATGGAAGCGAAGGGCTGGACATGGCGCGGCCGCGGCGCCTGAACCGCGCCGGTCTGAGGCGCCTCGGCCGACGTTGCCTGGTCGTCGCCATCGTTCTGGCGGCCATCCCGGTCGTGCTCACCTTCCTCTACCTGCCGTCCTTCGTGCATCCGGTCTCGACGCTGATGCTGAAGGACCTCGTGACTTTTTCCGGCTATGACCGGCGCTGGGTGTCGATCGACGACGTAGCGCCGGTGCTGGCGCATTCGGTGATCATGTCGGAGGACGGGCAGTTCTGCTTCCACCGCGGCGTCGATCTCGGCGAATTGCGCGGCGTGGTCGACGACGCGCTGGCCGGCGAGGCGACGCGCGGCGCCTCCACAATCACCATGCAGACGGTGAAGAACCTTTTCCTGTGGTCGCGGCCATTGGGCAGCGTGCGCAAGGTGGTCGAGCTGCCGCTGGCCGTCTATTTCGACGCGGTGATGTCGAAGCGGCGGATCATGGAGATCTATCTCAACATCGCCGAGTGGGGGCCGGGCATCTACGGCATCGAGGCCGCCGCGCGGCACCATTTCGGCGTCTCGGCCAAGCAATTGTCGCGACGGCAAGCGGCGCTGCTCGCCGTCAGCCTGCCCAATCCGATCGCGCGCAATCCGGCGAAGCCAGGGCCGGGATTGCGGCGGCTCGCGAGCTTGATCGAGCGGCGCGCCAGCAGGTCCGGCGCTTATGTGGGATGCTTGGATTAGGTGCACCGATATTCAAGTGAGCCCGGCCTGCGAACGGCGGCTACCTGCGCTTCCGGTGCTCACGTACTT
>NZ_RZTO01000220.1:0-8065 GCF_003997225.1 Mesorhizobium sp. M2C.T.Ca.TU.002.02.1.1 | reverse complement strand
GCTCCGACACGATCAACGTCACCGGCGACGTCACCGAGGACATCATCACCCGTGAGCTGGAAGGCGTATCCGGCGCGGTCGACCACCTCGTCACCTCGAACGATGCGCTCTACAACGGTCTCGTTGTCGACGGCTTCGACTACAACGTCTCGACCGCGCATGAAGGCCTCGTGGTCATCAATGAGGAAGCTGCCGGCGACACCAGCTCGGGACACACCATTGTCCGCGAGGAGTCCACGCTGGCCAACCAGTTTGCCGACTTCTACACGGTTCGGCTCTCGCAACAGCTGACGGGCACGCAGGTGGTCTACGTCACGGTCTCCGCGGCGCGCTCGCCGCAGGAGGAGCGTACGATCAACCCGGCGACCGGTCTCCCCTACGACCTCAATCCCGACCCGCTTAGTGACAAGCTTGGCGACTCGATCTGGCTGTCGACCGATCCGATGTCGGGCAATCACACCAACACCTACGCCGGCGGCGACCTTGCGACGACTGCCGACGACAGCTTCCTGCACAAGGTCACGATCGACGGCCAGGACTTCTGGATTCCGGATCGCGCCGTCGTCCTGAGGTTCGACGCAAGCAACTGGAATCAGGAGCAGAACGTCTACGTCTTCGCCCCCGACGACAAGCGCTCGGAAGGCGACCGCGTGGTCGTGATCCAGCATTCGGTCATCTCGAATGTCGGCATCTACAACGGGGCCGACGTGCGCAACGTCGAGGTCGACGTCCTGGATAACGACACCCCCGGCGTCTATGTCCGTGAGGTTGATGCGGCGGGCAATCTCGACAACCGCACCATCGTCATCGAAGGCACCAACACCACCAAGCTGACCGACCAGATCGAACTGCAGCTGGCCAAGGCTCCGGCCGGAACGGTGGTGGGCGACATCGTGCTGAACGACTTCGCCGACAAGGCGATCAAGTTCTTCGACAAGGTCGATTTCGCCGATGACGGCCTTCTCAACGGAAGCGCCACGGATAGCCGCCTCACCCTGTTCGCCAATCCGACCTATGACGCGGTGAACGATCGCGTGGTGGTAGGGCAGGTGAGGTTTACGGCCGGTAACTGGGACGACCCGATCGTGCTCGGCGTCGAGGCGCGCGACGACTATGTCCGCGAGGATGTCCAGACCGCCGTGGTCGAATTCGTGCGCAATGATGCTCTGACCACCGACACGGACTACGTGTTCCCCAACCTGCGGTCGGGGCTGCAACTCCTCGACGTGGAAGTCCACGACAACGAGACCTCGGGCGCGGTCATTCTCGAGAGCGGCACCGGCACGCAATTGATCAAGGACATTCCGGCCGGCAGCGGCAAGAATGACACCTACCAGATCCGTCTGACCCGCGAGCCGGACGCGACGGTTCGGGTAGCCGTGCTCACGGACGGCCTCGCCGACGTGGTCAAGATCGGCTCGACTGTCATCTCGCCAGAAGACTACGCGGTGATCGGCGGGCTGCAGGCCACGCAGATGTTCACCGGCAATCTGGTGTTCGGCACCCAGGGCGGGTTCCTGACCATCAAGCGCGGCGCAGGCTCCGACCTCGGCAGCTTCATCGACCAGGGCTTCTTCGGCGCTTCCGATGCCGCTCATCAGGTCTTCAGCGGCAACCTGACCTTCGCCACCAGCGGCGGCAAGCTGGCGCTGAACGGCGTCGGCCTCAACACGCTCGGCTTCGCTGCCGGGGACAAGATCCGTGTCAGCGCGCCCTCGGCGAACGGCTTCGACGTCAACAACGACGATTATGTGGTGTCCAGCGTCAGCGCCACGCAGATCGTCCTGACGCAGGCAGGTGTGTGGGCCAAGGCGGGTGCTTCCGCCCTGCCGGTCGCCCTCAGCGAGTTCGTGCCGATCGAAGGCCAGCATATCCGCATCGGCGGCAGCGCGGTCGCACAGGAACTGTTCGACGGCGTGCTGACCTTCGGAGTCAATGGCCTCAATCTGGCGGTCAACGCCACCGGCATTGGCGGGCTCGGCTTCGTCGCCGGCAACAAGATCCGCATCGACGCGACAGGTGCGTTCTCCGGCAATGACGGCGACTACGTCATCCAGTCGGTTAGCGCCAACCAGATCGTCCTTACGGCGCTCGCGGCGGTCGATCCGTGGACGACCTCTGGCACCGCCACCGCGGCAGTCTCGGTGAGCAAGCTCGTCAGCAATGACGGCGACTACCAGATCGCCTCGATCTCGGAAGACGGCAAGACCATCACCCTGACCCAGACGGGCTCGTGGGCCGCTGCTGGCGCGACTGCCAATCCGGCCGTGCTCAGCGACCTTGCCGAACGCTTCATCTTCGAAGGAACCGTGAATTACGGCCAGGAGACCAATCCGCAATCCTTCCCCGGCCAGTTCCTCGACCGTGGGCTGACCGGCGAGCAGGAAGGCTGGCTCTCCGAGGGCTTCCTCGAGGGCATGTGGGTACGGATTTCGGACCTCAATGGCGGCCATCCCGACATCGAGGCCAAGATCCAGCTCATCCGCGGCGACAACGCCGGCAAGGATGCGAAACTGCAGTTGATCCACGTCATGATCGACGGCGTCGAGCAGACGCTGAGCGCGACCTGGCTGGGCGACGCCACGGCCGACAATGTGCGCGTTGTGCGCATTGCGCCCGAGGCGGTGTTCACCGGCGGCGACCCGTCGGCTGCCGATGCCTGGTACAAAGCGCAGACCGTCGAACTGGCGGCCGACGTGGACTACATCGTCCCGCCGACACGCGACGGCGTGAAGATCTTCCCGGTCTCCACCCATCTTCTGTCCAAGTTGCGCGGCCCGCTGGCCGTCGAGGGCGGCCCGGCCGGCGCCGACCGCTCGCTGACCGCCGGCGTCAAGCTACCGGGCGAAAAGGACACCTTCCTGATCGCCATCGGCGCGCAGCCGCCGGAAAGCCAGCAGATCGACGTCCTGAACATCTTCGACGACTCCAGCCAGGCAGACGGCACCGGCGTCATGGATCAGACGACGCTGCGCGGCTTCGGCATGGCCAACGACCTCATCTTCAAGGGGCTGAGCGGCCCGCTCTATGGTGAAGCTGCTGCGGGTTCGACCCAGATCGTCGTTCCCGGCGGCATCAGCTTCGGCAAGGTGAACTACGGTTCGACCAGCGTCGGCACCGACGGCCACCAGAGC
Source organism: Mesorhizobium sp. M2C.T.Ca.TU.002.02.1.1 (assembly GCF_003997225.1). Lineage (NCBI taxonomy): Bacteria > Pseudomonadati > Pseudomonadota > Alphaproteobacteria > Hyphomicrobiales > Phyllobacteriaceae > Mesorhizobium > Mesorhizobium sp. M2C.T.Ca.TU.002.02.1.1. Next base: position 4,931 of record NZ_RZTO01000220.1, on the reverse strand, counting down.
ACCATCGAAGTGTTCAACCTGATGCTCGGGCAGGGTAACGACCGCCTCGACATCGGCGGCACGCTCGATCCGGCGCCGTTCGTCTCGGCCCAGAACGTGTTCAAATACAACAATGCGGACCCGGATTATCTGGGCAGCCATACCATCCGCCGGGACGGTTTCGACTGGAAGGCGCAGGGCTTCCTGCCCGGCCAGACAGTCACCATCCAGGGGGTCGCCGGAAGTTGGACCGTGATTTCGGTCGAGGACGCGTTCTATCTCGACGGAAACGGCCAGAAAGTCTCCGACGGGCACGGCGGGTTCCTGCGCGATCCCAACGACAACTCGATCCTGGTGCTGAGCGGCCCGGCCTTGCCGGCTGGCCTGACAGGCGAGCGCAAGATCGTCGCCGTCGATCCGCTGGTGCTAGAGACGGTCGCCTATGACGTCGCCTATACGGCGACGGGCGGCATCCTGAAGCGCAAGGACGGCCAGAGCTGGGAGGCTCACGGCTTCCTCAAGGGTCATCTGATCAACATCGGCGGCGAGAACGGCAGCTTCGACCAAGCCAAGCAGTACCGCGTCCTGTCGATCAATGGCGACACCATGGAAGTGCTGGGCGAGCCGATCGACACCGCCACCAATGTCAACGCTAACATCTGGGTTCAGGGCCCGCATGGCGGGCTGACCATGGTGCATGGCGGCGGCAACCTGCCGGTCCAGACCATCGGCTCCTACCAGACCAAGACTTACACGAGCGGAAACGTCAGCAAGAACATCCTGACCCGCCTCGACGGTCGCAACTGGCAGGATAGTCGCTACACGGTCGGCCAGCTCATCCAGGTCGGCAACGAGGGTGAGACCCGAGAGATCCTCGGCTTCGGCAACGCCGCCGATTACGGCATCGCAAAGCCGGCCGGCGAGTTCGCCACCTGGGGCACCGGCTCGGTGATGATCCTTTCCGGTCCGAACTTCGGTGCGGCGACCACCATAAACGACATCGACCTGCATCGTTCGATCCCGCAGCGCGTGGAGGTGCAGATCGAAGCGACGCTGGTGGTCGACACGCTGACGCGTGCCGCCGGCAGCTGGCTCGACGACGGTTTCGCGGCAGGGCAGGTGGTCTATATCCAGGGCTTGCCGGGCGGCTTCACCGTCAAGTCAGTCACCAAGACCGACCTGGTGCTGGACGGCGCTGCGATCCACGATTGCGTCATCGAAGAGGGCAGCACGATCACCGTCTATCGGATCGACCTGAAGAAGGATTCCGGTCCGGAAGTGGGCGGTGACCACTTCGTCATCGCGCCGGCCACGCCCAACAGCGTGCTCGCAGGCCCGAACAGCCCGCTTGTCGTCTATGGCGACACCAGCCAGGACGGCGCCTGGTATTCTGGCCGATCCTACGATCGGCTGGGCCAGGAGTTCGGCCAGAAGCCGTTCGATCCGTTCCCGGAACTGCCGGACGACCAGAACGAGGACAATGAGTGGGTCTTCCCGCTTGCCAACCGCTTCGTCCACTACGGCAATGACATCATCGACGCTCATGCGTTGTTCGCCAATCTCTACGACCAGAACGGCAACCTGACCGGCAATCTGCCGAGCGTGGGTTTCACCGCCTATGGCGGAGCCGGCAACGACCTGATCATCGGCAGCCAGGCTGGCGATCATCTGGCGGGCGGCTCCGGCGACGACACCATACTTGGGCAAGGCGGCAGCGACCACATTTACGGCGACAGCGGCTTCAACGTGGACATCCTGACGCGCGCTCTCCATGTGGCCACTTCCGATAACAGCCCGGCGCCGACCATCGATCCGCGACTGGGCGCCAGCGACCAGACCTTCAAGCCGGTCAAGGTTGAGACGCCCATGCGCGACGACATGGCCGCCGGCAACGACTTCCTTGACGGCAATGGCTCCGTCAACAAGGACCTCCCCAACATCATCTTCGGCGACCATGGCATCGTGAAGCAGTGGGTGGACGATCCCAACCTGCCTCCGATCCTGCTGCAGAAGATTCAGACGACCGACCTGTCGACCGTGATCGAGATCAGCACGGCCGAGCCGCAGAACGGCGGCGACGACGTCATCTACGGCAGCGACATCCCCGACATCCTGATCGGCGGCAGCGGCAACGACATGCTCGACGGCCGCCAGGACGACGACCTGATCTTTGGCGACAACGTCAAGCTGACCCGCAATGGCGGCGCCGACGGCAACCTGTTGGACGACATCCAGAACCTTCGCTTCCAGACGCTTGCCGGCACGCTGATGTATTCGCGCACCGACCGGCCGGTCCCGGCCGGCGTTGATCCACGCTATGCCTATGACGCGACGGGTGCCAACTCGTTGACTGAGTACACGTCGGGCAGGCTGTTGACCGACGGCGTCGCACGCAACTACCGCGACCCGACCGGCCCGGAGTGGTGGGCGGAATACAAGATCGACTATGCCCAGTATCACACCTTCGCCATCAACAATGGCGATGCCGGTGTCGGCAGCTTCGGTAACGACTACATCGCCGGCGGTGCGGGCAATGACGAGATCTTCGGCCAACTCGGGCATGACGTGATCCAGGGTGACGGTTCGATCGACTCCGCGGTCATGGGCACTGCCCATGTCGGCGCCGCGCGCAAACCGGTGCGGCTGGCCAATCCTAACGGCTCTGGCATCGACGACCCGGCAGGCGCGCTCTTTGTGGTGCCGAGCTTTGAGGCCGCCAGCGATGGTCAGGACTATATCGAGGGCGGCGGCGGCCGGGACGTCATCTTCGGTGGCCTCGGCCAGGACGATCTGGTCGGCGGCTCTTCGGACTTCTTCAGCCTGACGACCGCCGACAACCGCCCAGACGACATGGATTGGATCTTCGGCGGCGCCGGGCTCCGGATCGCCCGCAACGACGGTTTCGATCCGCTGGCGGGCAAGACGTCCACTGCGACCACCTACGGCCAGGACATCGTCACGGTCTCGGACGGCACGACATTCGCGAGCAAGCACGGCCGTGATTCCGATGCTATCGTGGGTGACAATGGCGACATCATCCGCATCGTCGGCATCAACCACACTGACGTTAATCCGCACCCCGAAACCAATCCGTTCGGGCAGAATTACGTCACCTTCAATTACGACAACTACGGTGGCGAGAAGATCGTTGTCCGCGGTATCCGGCTGCTCGACTACACGCCGGGCGGACCCGACTTCAAGCCGGAGGACTTCTCGCTGGTGGATCCGGCGACGACCCCGACGACTGCGGACGACGACATGCGACCCATGTTCTCGCTCTGCTGCTGCGATCCCCACACCGGGATCTGGGCTCGCGTCGACATTGGCGGCAACGATGAAATCCACGGCGAGACTGGTGACGACTTCGTCTATGCCGGCGGCGGCGGCGACGTCGTCTTCGGTGATGCCGATGACGACGATATCATCGGCGGCTGGGGCTCCGACTGGATTTCCGGCGGGACCGGCATCGACGGCGTTCTTGGCGACGATGGACGCATCTTCACCAGTCGCAACACAGCAAACCCGGCCGCCGCCGAAAACCTCTATGGCGTCCTGGCTCTGCGCGCCACGGACCCCGACACCAGGACCAGCCAGGGCGACGTGTTGAACGAGCTGATCCATACACCGGGCGACGTCCAGGTTGAAACGATCAACGTGGCGGGCGCGCTGACGAAGTCAGTCGACCTCACGCCGTTCAACCTGACTGCCGTTGAAATGGGGGCGGCCAATCCGTTCCTCTCTAACCAGCAGTTCGCGGACGACGTTATTTTCGGCGGCCTCGGCCAGGATTTCCTGCACGGCGGCTCCGGCGACGATGCCATCAGCGGTGCGGAAGCGCTCGGCGAATCCTATGCTCCGCGCTTCGACAGCCTCGGCAACTTCGTCGGGCTGATCCGCACGGACTTCAGCCGGCCTTACAACCCGGGCGACATATTGCACTTCGGCTCCGGGGATCCGCATTGGAACGAACCCAAGCCCGTGCAGAGCAGGACCGGCGAGTTCTTCCTTTACAATGAGTATGATCCACGCCGTGTGATCCTGTTCGATGGCGCCGCGGGGCACGTCTGGGATGGGCCGACCGCCGCCAACGGCGGGCTGCCTCCCATCAACCAGGACGGCATCACCGGCGGAACTGAATTGCTGCAGTACTTCCTCAACTGGCGCAGTGACGAGGGCGTCAGCGTGCTCGGTTATGTTGCGTTCAAGCCCGATGGCCAGACACCCGATCCGACCGTGCCGCAGCAATACCGTCAAAGCGACGGGGACGACCGCATCTTCGGCGATCTGGGCAACGACTGGATCATCGGCGGCACGGGTCGCGACCACATCTATGGTGGCTTCGGCAACGACCTGATGAACGCCGACGATTATCTGGGCACGATCAATCCGAATCCGCCGAATGCCAATCCAGGTCAGTTGCCGCTGCATGGCACCGACGAAAGCCCGGATACGCATTGGAGCTATGAGGATCGGGTGTTCGGTGGCGCCGGTCTCGACATCCTGATCGGCAACACCAAGGGCGACCGCCTGATCGACTGGGTGGGCGAGTTCAACAGCTACATCGTGCCGTTCGCGCCCTTCGGCATCGCGACGGTCAGCCGGCAGGTGCCGCCGCATCTGTACGACTTCCTCTACGCCCAGGCGTTCGGGGACGGCGTGGACATCACCCGCTACACCGATACCGGCACGTCGAACCACAACCAGAAATACTCGAACGTGACGACCATGCAGGGCGGCATCGACGGCGAGATCGGCCTGGTGACCCAGCAGGATCACGGCTACTGGCAGAACCAGACCGGCGGGCCGACCGATCCGCAGGCCGGCAACGTGCCTGGCGGGCGGCGCGACGTGCTGCGCACGGCGGCCTTCAACGACGGCACGCTCGACGTGTTCGCTGCCGACCAGGGCAAGTTCGCGGTGTCCAACGCCGCGATGTCGGTGCAGTCCCTCTC